>JAEWDJ010000277.1 GCA_023390155.1 Actinomycetes bacterium
GTATTCAAGCCCGCGCGCCGGGTCAGTGCTGAACGAGTCGTTCGAACCAGCTGAGCGCGGACTGGTCGGTGAGGCTCGCCACCTGGTCCACGATCACCCGCTTGCGCTCCTCGTCGCTGCGTGCGAGGCGCAAGTCCTCGGCGAAACCAGGGTCGAGCACATCGGCCCCCCGGGCGTGGAGCGTGTCTGCGAGGGCCGTGAGGATCTCGCGCTGCTGCGCGTAGATCGGCTGGCGCGTGTTGCGCGACATGACGAAGGTGGCGACGATCCCCTTCAGCACGGCGATCTCCGCGCGGATGCCGTCGGGGACGACCACGTCGGCTCCGAACCGGATGAGGCCGGTGCTTCCCGACGCCGCCTTCGTGGCGTGCACGGCCGCGTGCGCGAAGCGCCCGATGAGCTGGCTCGTCAGGTTCTTGAGGTGGGCCTGGGCACGGCGGCTGCCGTCCCAGCCCTCCAGCCAGATGTCGAGGCTGTCCAGGCGGTCGAAGGCCGCGATCAGCTCGTCGTGGCCGATCTCTCCGCCCACCCACTCGTACATGGAGCGGACGAGGTCGTCGTGGTCCACACGGCTGCTGAGGGCCGCGACGTCGATGTAGCCGTTGACGATCGCATCCTCGAAGTCGTGCACGGAGTACGCGATGTCGTCCGACAGGTCCATCACCTGCGCCTCGATGCACTGCTGCCGTTCGGGCGCGCCCTCGCGCAGCCACGCGAAGACGGGCTCGTCGTCCGCGTAGAAGCCGAACTTGGCGCGGCCGCTCGGGTCGGCGACCGAGGAGGTCGCCGGCCACGGGTACTTGCAGCTGGCGTCGAGGCTGGCCCGCGTGAGGTTGAGACCGTACGGGTGCCCGTCGCGGCCGAACACCTTCGGCTCCAGACGCGAGAGCAGGCGCAGCGTCTGCGCGTTGCCCTCGAAGCCGCCGATGTCTGCGGCCCACGCGCTCAGCGCCCGCTCGCCGTTGTGCCCGAACGGCGGGTGGCCGATGTCGTGGGCGAGGCAGGCGGTGTCGACGATGTCCGGGTCGAGGCCGAGGCTCGCGGCGAGCTCCCGGCCGACCTGGGCCACCTCGAGCGAGTGGGTGAGGCGGTTGCGCGCGAAGTCCAACCCGGCGGTGGGGCTGAGGACCTGCGTCTTCGCCGCGAGCCGCCGCAGCGCGCTCGAGTGGAGCAGGCGGGCGCGGTCGCGCGCGAAGTCGCTCCGACGGCTCGAGTGCTGCTCGGGGAGCCAGCGCTCCCGATCGCGCTCGGTGTAGCCGAGGGCGTCGGCCCCGGCTCCCTGCGCCGCCGGCGCGATGATGCTATCCGCCACTGTTGTGAACCTCCGCCTCCGCGACCTCCGCGCGCTGTGCGCCGTCGACCTCCTGGCTGTCGAGCCAGCCGTCCGGGAGGGCCGGCCGCTTGGGCGAGCCCGCGCGACCGCGCTGGCCCTCCGCCGCCTCGCCCGGATACTCCTGGTCGCCGTCGAGCGTCGCAAGCAGGTCGTCGAGGTGCGCCAGCGTGTCCACCGTCGCCAGGCTGGCCCGGAGGTCGCCGCCCACCGGGTAGCCCTTGAAATACCAGGCCACGTGCTTCCGGATGTCGCGGCAGCCGCGCTCCTCGCTGTCGAAGAACTCGACCAGGAGCTCGGCGTGCCGGCGGAACGCCGCGGCCACCTCGCCCAGCGTCGGGTGCGCCAGGGCACGCTCGGCCTCGGCGGCGGAGATCCGGCCCGCGCGGGCGTGGAAGGCGGCCGCCAGGTCACCGAAGAGCCACGGGCGCCCGAGGCACCCGCGGCCGACGACCACGCCGTCGCAGCCCGTCTCGTCGACCATGCGGATCGCATCCGCCGCCGACCAGATGTCCCCGTTGCCGAGGACGGGCGTCGAGGTGATCGTCTCTTTGAGAGTGGCGATGGCCGACCAATCGGCGTGACCGGAGTAGAACTCGGCGGCCGTGCGCGCGTGCAGGGCGATCGACGCGACGCCCGCGCCCTCCGCGGCCCGCCCGGCCTCAAGGTAGGTCAGGTGGTCGCTGTCGATGCCCTTGCGCATCTTGACGGTGAGCGGGATGTCGCCGGCGGCCTTGACGGCTCCTTCGACGATCTCGCGGAACAGGCCGAGCTTCCACGGCAGCGCGGCTCCCCCGCCCTTGCGGGTGACCTTGGGCACGGGACAGCCGAAGTTGAGGTCGATGTGGTCGGCGCGGTCCTCCGCGACGAGCATCGTGACAGCCTCGCGCACCGTCTTCGGGTCCACGCCGTAGAGCTGGATGGAGCGCGGCGTCTCCGATTCGTGATGGGTGATCAGGCGGAGGGACTCCGGGGTGCGCTCGACGAGCGCGCGGGACGTGATCATCTCGCTCACGTAGAGCCCCGCGCCGTGCTCGCGGCAGAGGCGGCGGAACGCGGTGTTGGTGATCCCGGCCATGGGTGCGAGCACGACGGGGACGTCGAGGGCCAGCGGACCGATGGTCAGCTGGGGCGCGTGGCTTAGGGTGGCAGTGGTAGACATCTGATTCGATTCTCCCAGAAAGCGTGCTGAACCATGGCCGAGAGCCCCGAAACCGTGGAGAACGGCGCCGCGAGCGCTCCTGTGGAGGGCGGCCGTGCCCGTGTGGAGGCCGACGCCGCCGCCCGTGGCGTCAGCATCCAGATCGTCGAGCGGCCCGCCGCGCGCAGTCTGGAGGAGGCCGCCCAGCTCCTCGGCATCACCCCCGGCGACATCGTGAAGACCCTCGTGGTCAAGCGCAGCGACGACACCTTCGTCTTCGCGCTCGTGCCGGGAGGCCGCAAGATCTCCTGGCCGAAGCTCCGCGGCCTGCTGCAGGTCAACAAGCTCCAGCTCCCCGACGCATCGGTCGCGCTGGCCGCCACCGGCTACGAGCGCGGCACCATCACGCCGTTCGGAAGCACCACGGCGTGGCCGGTCGTCGCCGACGCGACCCTTCCCGGCCGCCGCGTGTCGATGGGCGCGGGCGAGCACGGCTCCTCGCTCTTCGTCGACGCCGACGACGTCATCCGCGCCTATGACGCGACCGTCGCCGACATCACCGACCCGGAGTAGGCCTCACACATCCGGTCCACGCGCAACGCCGCCCACCCCGAGGGGAAGGCGGCGTCTCGCGTCGTGCGGGTCAGCCGGGCAGCGCGCAGCTGTCCCCGTCGCAGGCGGCGGCCGAGGCGTCACCCAGCGGGATGAGGGAGAACGGCGCCGGAGGGGTCGGCGCGGCCGCGGCGGGCGTCTCGACGCCGGTCACGCGGTCACCGCCTCGCGCTCGCCCCAGACCTGCTCCAGCACCTGGGCGAAGGTCGCGGCGTCCTGGGCTCCGGAGACGCCGTACTTGCCGTCGATGACGAAGAACGGGACGCCGTTGATGCCGAACTCGGCGGCGGTGCGCTGGTCCTCGCGGACGTCGGCGAGGTACTGCTCCGACTCCAGCGCGGCCAGTGCGTCAGCGCGGTCCAGGCCGACCTCAGCGGCGAGATCGGCCAGGTCCTCGATGCGGCCGACGTGGCCGCCCTCCACGAAGTACGCCTTGAACAGGCGCTCGGCCAGCTCCAGCTGCTTGCCGTGTGCCTTCGCGAAGTGAAGGAGCTCGTGCGCCTTGACGGTGTTGGTGTGCTTCAGGGTATCGAAATGGTAGTCGAGGCCGACCGAGGCGGCGATGCCGGTCACCCGCTCGAGCATCTGCCCGACCTGCTCGGCGGGCATGCCCTTGTGGCCGGCGAGGAAGTCGACCTCGCTGCCGTCGAAGTCGACGGGGGTGTCGGGCGAGAGCTCGAAGGAGTGGTACTCGACCTCCACATCGCGGCCGTCGCCGGCACCCGCGAAGAGGCCGCTGCCGGCCTCGAACTTGCGCTTGCCGATGTAGCACCACGGGCACGCGATGTCGGACCAGATGTCGATCTTGATGGGTTCGCTCACACCGGGGTCAACGCCGTGCAGTGCTGCACGTATTCCGCCACGCCTATTACGACGCGGCGGTCGGCGTGTCCACCGCGCCGCCGAAACGTCGGTTGCGCCCGGCGTACAGCGACACGGCCTCCCACAGGTCTGTGCGGCTGAAGTCGGGCCAGAGCGTGTCGAGGAAGACCATCTCGGCGTACGCGCTCTGCCACAGCAGGAAGTTGCTGGTGCGCTGCTCGCCCGAGCTCCGCACGAAGAGGTCGACGTCGGGCATGTCGGGCAGGTAGAGGTGGCGCTGGATGGCATTCTCCCCCACCGCGGACGGCTTGAGCCGGCCGGCCGCCACCTCCTCGGCGATCGTGCGCACGGCGTCCGCGATCTCGGTGCGGCCGCCGTAGTTGACGCACATCGTCAGCGTGAGCACGTCGTTGCCCGCCGTGAGGCGCTCCGCGTACTGCAGCTCCTTGATGACGGACGACCACAGCCGGGGCTTGCGGCCGGCCCACCGGACGCGGACCCCCCACTCGTTCAGCTGGTCGCGCCGGCGGTGCAGCACGTCGCGGTTGAACCCCATGAGGAAGCGGACCTCGTCGGGCGAGCGCTTCCAGTTCTCGGTGGAGAACGCGTAGACGCTGAGGTGCTTGACGCCGAGCTGGATGGCGCCGGCCACCACGTCGAGCAGGGCGGCCTCCCCGGCGCGGTGGCCCTCGATGCGGGTGAGGCCCTGCCGGTTCGCCCAGCGCCCGTTGCCGTCCATCACGATCGCGACGTGGTTCGGCACCGCGGCGGCCGGGAGTGCGGGAGGGTACACGCCCGTCCAGTCGAGCGGCCGGTACTCGACCGCGTCCTTGTGCGTGTAGGGCTTGGGGCTCATGCGCTCCCCTTCCGGTCGAGCCGGCGCGCGTCGGCAGCGGCGGGGGCGTCGTGGTGGACGTGCTGGAGGGAGCGGAGGCCGCGCTCGAGGTGCCACTGCGTGTAGGCCGACACGACGCCGTCCGCCTTGGAGCGGGTCGACTCGTCCGCGGACTCGGCGGCCACCCAGTCGCCGGTGAGGAGCGCGCCGAGCAGGTCGATCGTGGCGGCATCCACCCGCGGCGCGCCGTGCGGGGCGCACTCGGGGCACACGACACCGCCGAGCTGCACGACGATGTGGTCGTGCGGTCCGGGGCGGCCGCAGCGCGAGCAGTCGAGGAAGCTCGGCGCCCAGCCCGCGAGTGACAGGGCCCGCAGGAGGTACGAGTCGAGCGTGAGGGTCGGTGTGTGCTCGCGGCGCGAGAGCGATCGCAGGGCGCCCACGAGCAGCAGGTACTGCTGGAGCGAGGCCTCCGCGTCGGTGAGCCGGTCGGCGGTCTCCACCATGGCGTTCGCGGCGGTGTAGCTCGCGTAGTCGTCCGCGATCAGCGCGCCATAGGCTCCCAGCGACTCCGCCTGCGTGACGACGTCGAGCGTCCGCCCCTCGTAGAGCTGGACGTCGGCGACCATGAAGGGCTCGAGCCGGGAGCCGAACCGCGACGCCGTGCGTCGCACGCCCTTGGCGACCGCGCGGATCTTGCCGTGCTGACGGCTCAGCAGGGTGACGATGCGGTCGGCTTCGCCCAGCTTGTGGGTGCGCAGCACGACGACTTCA
Source organism: Actinomycetes bacterium (assembly GCA_023390155.1). Classification (GTDB taxonomy): domain Bacteria; phylum Actinomycetota; class Actinomycetes; order Actinomycetales; family Microbacteriaceae; genus Leifsonia. The sequence continues at coordinate 5,515 of JAEWDJ010000277.1, forward strand.
TCACGGTAGACAGGCACCCCTCCAGTATCCCGCGTGACACCGACAGCCGGCGCATCGTCGGGTGGGAGTCGCGTGGTAGAAGTGACTGTGAGCACCACCGCCGCCCTGACCATCCCCCTGTGGGGAGACCTCGTCGCCGTCGGCGTCGGCAGCCTCCAGGGCGCGATGTTCGCCTCCGGGTTCCGGGATCGGCGGCTCGATCTGCTCGGCATCGCGATCATCGGCGTCGCGACCGGGCTCGGCGGCGGCCTGCTGCGCGACCTGCTCCTGAACGTCACGCCAGTCGCCTTGCAGTCCAACTGGTACCTGCCGTCGACGGTCGTCGCGGCGCTCGCCGGCATGCTGCTCGTGCGGCTGTTCCGCCGGCTGGATCCGGTGATCACCTTCCTCGACGCGCTCACCATCGGCCTGTTCGGAGCGATCGGGGCCAGCAAGGCGATCGCCCTCGGCCTGCCGGAGGTCCCCGCGATCTTCGTCGGCGTGGTTGCGGCCGTCGGCGGGTCCGTCCTGCGCGACGTGCTGCTGAACCTCCCGATCGCGCTCATGCACGTGGGATCCCTCTACGCGGTCGCCGCGGGGGCCGGGACGGTCGTGCTGGTGGTGCTGATCGACTTCGGCGTGCCTCTCACCGTCGCGGCGGTGGTCTGCGTCGTCGCCACGCTGGTCATCCGCCTCCTCGCCGTGCGGTTCGGCTGGAGCCTCCCCGAGCAGCGCGAGCTCGGCCGGCTGCCCCGGGTGCGCTGGCCGCGGTTCGCGCCGCGCCCGCCGGAGGCCCGGGTGGACGAGCGCACCGACACCGGTGCCCTCCCGCGCTACCGGATCGACAAGCCCGACTCCTGAGCGGAGCCGGACGCACGAACGCCGCCCGCGTCTGCGGACGGCGTTCGTGACGGGACGGTCGGTCAGACGGTGACGAGCTCCGCATCCGAGGCGTGGCCGGCGGAGGCGCGGACCGCGCGGTTGACGGCCGAGACGACCGCCTTGAACGAGGCCGTCGTCGTGTCCGCGTCGATGCCGACGCCCCACAGCCGCACGCCGTCGACGTCCAGCTCGATGTACGCCGCGGCCAGTGCCGACTCGCTCGCCGACAGCGTGTGCTGCGAGTAGTCGTACAGGTGGGCGTTGATCCCGCGGGCGTTGAGGATGTCGAAGAACGCCGCGATCGGGCCGTTGCCCTCGCCCGTCGCCTTCGAGACGGTGTCACCGTCGCGCAGCGTCACCGTGAGGGTGACGTGGTCGCCCGACTCGTTGGTGGTGGAGGTGCTGCCCAGCTCGAACCGGCCCCACTTCGCGTCCGGGTCGCTGGCGGGTGCCGGCAGGTACTCGTCCTGGAAGACCGCCCAGATCTGGTCGCTGGTGACCTCGCCGCCCTCGGCGTCGGTCTTGGCCTGGACGACCCCCGAGAACTCGATCTGCAGCTTGCGCGGCAGGTCGAGCGCGTGGTCGTTCTTCAGCAGGTACGCGACGCCGCCCTTGCCCGACTGCGAGTTGACGCGGATGACGGCCTCGTACGAGCGGCCCAGGTCCTTCGGGTCGACCGGCAGGTAGGGGACGGCCCAGACCAGGTCGTCGACCTCCTTGCCCTCGGCCTCGGCCCGCGCGGCCATGGCCTCGAAGCCCTTCTTGATCGCGTCCTGGTGGGAGCCGCTGAACGCCGTGAAGACCAGGTCGCCGCCCCACGGGCTGCGCTCGGGAACGGGGAGCTGGTTGCAGTGCTCCACCGTGCGCTTGATCTGGTCGATGTCGCTGAAGTCGATCTGCGGGTCGATGCCCTGCGTGAAGAGGTTGACGCCCAGGGTGACCAGGTCGACGTTGCCGGTGCGCTCGCCGTTGCCGAACAGGCAGCCCTCGATGCGGTCGGCGCCCGCCATGTAGCCGAGCTCCGCGGCCGCGACGGCGGTGCCGCGGTCGTTGTGCGGGTGCAGCGACAGGATGACGTTCTCGCGGTGGTTCAGGTGGCGCGACATCCACTCGATGGAGTCGGCGTAGACGTTCGGCGTCGCCATCTCGACCGTCGCGGGCAGGTTGATGATGACCTTGCGCTCGGGGGTCGGCTCGAAGACCTCGAGCACCTGGTTGCAGATGTCGGCGGCGAACTCGAGCTCGGTGCCGGTGTAGCTCTCCGGCGAGTACTCGTAGTAGATCGTCGTGCCGGGGACCAGCGACTCCATCTGCCGGCAGAGCCGGGCGCCGCTCAGGGCGATGTCGACGATGCCCTGCTGGTCGGTGCGGAACACGACGTCCCGCTGCAGGATGCTCGTCGAGTTGTAAAGGTGCACGATCGCCTGCTTGGCGCCCACCAGCGACTCGTAGGTGCGCTTGATGAGGTGCTCGCGGGACTGCGTCAGCACCTGGATGGTGACGTCGTCCGGGATGGCGTCCTCCTCGATGAGGCTGCGCACGAAGTCGAAGTCCGTCTGGCTGGCGCTCGGGAAGCCGACCTCGATCTCCTTGTAGCCCATGCGGACCAGGAGGTCGAACATGATGCGCTTGCGCTCGGGGCTCATCGGGTCGATCAGGGCCTGGTTGCCGTCCCGCAGGTCGACCGCGCACCAGCGGGGCGCGACGGTGATGCGATTGTCCGGCCAGGTGCGATCCGGCAGGTCGACGCGGATCTGCTCGTGGAACGGACGGTACTTGTGGATCGGCATGGCGCTCGGCGCCTGCGTGTTCTTCATGGTCTGTTTTCTCCTCGCGGTGTGGTGTGGAGAGCCGACGACGAACTCCGCGACGAGGGAGGCCCGGAACTAGGACTCGTCGCGGCAGCTAAGAAGGAGCAGACCGTACACAGCGCCAACGATACCACGGGCGCCCGCGGCGGGCCGCCTCAGGAGCGGCCGCGGGCGAGGGTCGCGGCCTGCCGGACCGACAGGTCGGGCAGGTAGGCGCGCACCAGGGCGATGCCGATCTCGGGCAGGGCCACCGGGTCGGGGTAGGCCATGATCAGGGGGTGCAGCTCGGGCTGGAACTTCTGCTTGAAGGCCAGCAGGGAGCGGAACCCGTACACCGGCTCGAGCGAGGTGCTGAGGTAGCCGAGGATGCGGTCCATGCCGCTCTTGTCGGCGTCGGGCGTCCCCGCCGTGTGCGCGAGCGGCGCGGCGGAGAGGCTCATGAACTCCACCCCGTCGGCCTTCATCCGGGTGGCGGCCTCGGCGATGAGGAACTCCATCACGCCGTTGATGCTGCCGGGGCGGCGACGCATGAAGTCGAGCGTCCAGCCGATCACGACGCCGTCGCGCCAGGTGGGCAGCCAGCTGGTGACGCCCTCGATGCGCCCGGCCTCGTCGACCGCGAGCATCAGGCGCACGGCGGGGTCCCGCAGCTCGTCCAGACCGCCCAGCGTGAAGCCCATCTCGGGCAGGTCCTTCTCGGCGACCCACTGCTCCGAGATGTCGGAGATCTGGACCGTCGCGCTCAGCGGGAGAGCCGCGTACGACGTCCACTCGGCGCGGATGCCGGCGCGCTGGGCCCGGTTGATGGAGGTGCGGACGTCCTGCCACTTCTTGCCGGTGGTGGCCCAGTTCTGCGGCCGGACCACGGTCTCCTCCGCGACGGTCATGGTCGACCAGCCCATCCGCCGGAAGAGCGGCTCGTAGTCGTCCTCGACGCTGTAGAAGACCGGGATCCAGCCGTTGTCGTCGCAGAAGCGCGCGAACCGCTCGATCGTGCCGTCGTGCGGGGCCGGCACGCCGAAGGGGCCGCCGGTGGTGATCGCGACACGCCCCACGACGCGGTAGGCGATCGCGCCGCCGCCGGGGTCGTCGAACCAGTGGCTTGTGCCGGGCCAGGTCGCCATGAAGGAGAGCGCGTCCCCTCCCCCGCGCTGGAGCAGGGCGCGGGTGCGCGAGACCTCGTCCGCCGCGCGGCGGACGATGCTGCGGCCGAGCATCGGCGGGATCGCGGCCGCGATGGCGACCAGCCAGAAGACCGTGCCGATGTTGTGGTAGACGACGGTCGCGAACGGCGTCGTCGGCAGATACTGGACGGGCTCGCGCCGCAGGAAGCTCACCGGGACGAACCGCTCGAAGACGTCGTCCAGGAGGTCCCCGATGTCGATCGGGCGTGTGAACCCGGTGTCCCGCTGCAGCCACCCGACGAGCACGTAGAAGGCGGCGAGCCCCAGGCCCGCCACGACGATCGTCAGCAGGTAGCGGCGCACGGCGCGCGCGGTCGGCAGCACCGGGAAGTGCCGCCGGAGCACGATCAGGAGGATGGCCATCACGAGCGGGACGGCGGAGGAGATGGCGAGGATCGCCGTCACCTCCCAGTACCGCGGCGAGAGCGTGGCCCGGGCGGCACCGGCGACGGGGAGGATACCGAAGTACAGCATCGACAGCACGGCGAACAGGCCGTTCACCCCGACAGCGAGCCAGACGGCGAACCGCCGCCCGCGCAGCAGCCCGAAGGCCGCCACGAGGAGCAGCAGGAGCGGCAACACGGACAGCAGCACGGGCCCGAGCCCGTTGATGCGCTCGAGCGTGATCTCGCGGACGCACTCGCGCGTGACGGCGAACGCCTGGCAGCGTTCGAGCACGTTGCCGCGATTCGCCACGTCGTCGCTGAAGAGCAGGGCGATCGGGGACAGCAGGCCGTAGCGCGAGCGGGTCAGCAGACCGATGACCGGGCCGACGGCCGTGATGGTCAGGGCGGAGGCGAGGAGCACCCGGATCTCGTGGTGGGAGCTGCGCTGCCAGCCGCGCGCTCTCCCGTCACGGTTCAGGAGGGTGCCGAGCGCGAGACCCGCCAGCACCGCCAGGAGCCGCGACAGATCGGACGGGTAGCCCGAGTAGAGCAGGAACATCACGGCGACGAGCAGCGTCATCACCCGGATGCGGCGGCGCCAGAGCGGGCCGGCGAAGGCGCTCGCCGTCATGATGGTGCCGCCGATCGCGGTGAACGAGTCGAGAGCGACCAGCCCGTGGACGTTGCGCGCCCACATCTCCCCCGTCTGGCTGCCGATCAGCTGCAGGGCCGAGCCGATGAGGATCCCCACGACCGGGGTGACGACGAACGCGAGGGCCGTCCGCCAGGTGCGCATCAGGTGCTCCGAGGCGCCCACCAGGGTGACGAGGAGCACGAGCGTCACCACGAGCTCGGCGAGGTCGCTCGTGAAGACCACCGAGGTGACCGGGGACCACCAGTGCCCGTCGGTCAGTTGCGCGGCTCCCGTGCCGAGCCAGAGACGCAGCGGCCGGTGCGGGCCGTGGATCGGACCCGTGATCAGGGCGAGCACGAGGACGAGGAGCGTGATCCCGAGCGTGAACGGGTACCGGGCGACGACGCGCCCGAGGCGCTGGAGCGGCCGCTCGGCGCTCGGGATCGCGAGCGCACCGGTCAGGGGAAGCGGGGCGTGCGGCCGCGGCTGCGCGGCGCGCTGCGACTCCTGTGCCCCGCCGTTGTCCGGCGTGCTCGGGCTGTCGTGGCGTTCGTCGCCGCTCATCGGTCGAGTCCCATCTGCGTCGCGATGGCCGGGAAGCCGAGCTGGAGGGTGTGGCGCACGGTGTTCCAGTCGTGGGCGGTGCCGGGTGAGATGAGCAGTTCGGTGTGCATGCCCGCCTTCTGCGCCGCCGCGTCGAGCGTGCGGGCGAAGGCCGTGTACTTCGTGTCGTTCTGGCCGACACCGAGGACGAGGGTGCTGTCGGCGTACGGCGTGTGCGCGGCCATCATGGCGAGCGGCTGGGCGGCCGCGAACGCCTTCGCGGATCCGCCGAAGCCGGTGTCGACGGTGAGCGTGCGGTTGCCGAGGGTCGGGCCGAGCTCGCTCGAGGAGGCGAGCGCCGAGCCGAAGAGCTCGGGGTGGCCGGTGGCGAACTGCACGGCGCAGGTCGCCCCCTGCGAATAGCCGAACACGCCCCAGGCGGCGGGATCACTGCTGACCCGGAGGTGGGAGGAGATCCAGTCGCGCACGTCCTTCAGGAGGTAGGTCGCGGAATCACCGTACGAGCGCGAGTCCACGCACATCGGGTTGCGGCCCGGGCCGCCGAGCTGGTCGGCGGCGACGACGATCGGAGCGTAGCCGCCGTGGGACGAAGCGAACGCGTCCATCGCCGGGGCGATCCGACCGGCGGTGAACATGTCCGCGGGCGCCCCGGGCTGCCCGGACAGCGCGTACAGGACCGGCAGCGCCGGCGGGTGGGCGGTCAGCGCGACCGGCGGCAGGTAGACGACCGCGTCGCGGGCCGGGAAGCCGGAGGCGGTGCCCGGGATGCGCACCGTCCCGACCTCCCCCTTCGACGGCATGTCCGCGGCCGGGGCGGTCGTCGAGGCGTAGTCCGTGCCGACGTCGAGCACCTCTCCACGCTCCGCGTGCAGGTCGAGCGCGCCGTACGGCACGACGCCGACCGCGTCGTTCAGGTCGCGGTAGGCGCCGAAGTCGACGTTGACGCCCGCCGCCGCGGTGGCCAGGAAGACCGGGATGCTGACGACCGCGATCACCTTGCGCCACCAGCGCGAGCGGAAGAGGTTCGCGATCGCCAGACTGACACCGGCGAAGCCGATCACCGTCCAGAGGGTGGTGACCGGCGTCAGGCCCACGCCGAAGACGTCGAACACGTCGTCGGCCAGCCACACGACGAGCCAGCCCAGGAGGCCGCCGGCGACGGCGACGATCAACCCCGCCAGGGTGCGCCGCCAGGTCGGTCGCACGAGCAGGTAGAGCCCGAGCACCGCGGCGATCACGTCGAGGGTGATGAGGAACGGCGGCTTGTCGATCCTCAGCGTCATGAGCCAGTGCAGGGTGGGTCCTCTCGTCGGTGCGCTGTCATTATGCGGGTCACAGCCCACCGATAGCTGGAGCCGTGTGCAGGTTCAGGAAACTCTCACGCGGTCACTCGACGGCGAGGGCGGCGACCGGGGTGATCCGCGTGGCCCGGCGGGTCGGCGCGAGCGAGGCGCCGACGGCGAGCAGCGCACCGGCGCCGGCGACCAACCCGAGGTAACCCCACGGCAGCACGGGCACGACCAGGCCGCCTCCCGGGATCTGCCCGAGGAGCGCCTGTGCGCCGATCCAGCCGTACAGCGTTCCCAGCACCAGCCCGGTGACGACGCCCGCGACGGTCACCTGTGCGCTCTCGGCGAGGATCATCCGGCGCACCTGGCCCGCGGTGAACCCGAGCGCGCGGAGCAGGCCCAGTTCACGTGCCCGCTGGAGCACGTTGAGGGACAGGCTGTTGACGACGCCCACCGCCGCGATCAGCGCGGAGAAGCCGACGAGAACGCTGAACACCACCATGACGACCGTGAGCACACTCTCAGTGCCCTCGTAGAGCCCGGGTTCCTTCGCGGCCGCCGCGTGGATCATCTGGAGCCAGGACTCGGTCGCGACGACGAACATCGTGACGAGCGTGACGCCGATGACCAGGCCGATGGCGGTGCGCGCACTGCGCTCCGGGTTGCGGACGGCGTTCGCGGCCGCCAACCGGGCCGCGGCATCCCGGCCGAGCAGCAGTCCCGCGCCCCGGAGGACGGCCGGGAGGAACAGCGGCGCCGCCAGGACGATCCCGGTGAACGAGAGCACGCCGCCGGGAAGGGCCACAAGCACACCGTAGGGGCCGAGCTCGATCAGGAGGGCCGATCCGGTCCCGTTGAAGGCCCCGACGCCCAGGAGGACCCCGAAGGCCAGCAGGGCGGCGCCGGCGACGACGAGCGTCAGGGCGACGACCGTGCGCGTGCGGCTGCGCACCGCCGTGACCGGCCGCTCCTCGCTGGCGCCGAGCGCCTGCACGGGCGTGACGGTGAGCACCCGGCGGCTGCCGATCCACGACGCGGACCAGGTCGTGAGGACCACGACCACCACGGGCACGACGAGCGACGGGGTCAGGACGGGGTACGTGGCGTCCGGCAGCGCACCCGTGACGACGAGGAGGCGGGTCGCGAGCAGTGCGAGCGCCGCAGCGGCGGCTCCCCCGGCGGCTGCGCCGATCACGCCCACGGTGAAGCCCTCGCCCGCCACCGAGCGGCGCTGCGTGCGCGCACTCGAGCCGATCAGGCGCAGGAGGGCGATCGTGCGGGTGCGGCCCGCGATGATCGTCGCGAACGTGTTGGTGGTGACGATCGCCCCGACGTAGGCGGCGATGACGAAGAACACGCCGGCGACGACCGCGAGCGCGATCTGCACGGATACGCTCGACCCGAGCTCGGTCCGCTCGATGTATGCGTTCAGCACGTTGGTGCACGCCAGGAGGGCGACCCCGAACGCGGCGCTGAGAGCGGCGACCAGGATGCTGGCGCGGTGCTCGCGCGCGTTGGCACGGAAGGCGCGGATCACGCGTCCGCCTCCATCCCGAGCATGTACGACGAGATCTCCTCGGCGGTGGCGCGCTCGCGCTCTGCGGCCACCCGTCCGTCGGCGAGGAAGACGATGCGGTCCGCGTAGCTCGCCGCGACCGGGTCGTGGGTGACCATCGCGATGCTCTGGCCATAGGTGTGCGCCGCCTCCCGGAGCACGGCGAGCACCTCCCGTCCGGTCCGCGAGTCGAGGTTGCCTGTCGGCTCGTCCGCGAAGATGAGGTCGGGCCGCGTGGCGAGCGCCCGCACGATCGCGACGCGCTGCTGCTGGCCGCCGGACAGCTCGTGCGGCCGGTGGGTCAGCCGGTCGCCCAGGCCGAGCGAGTCGATCAGGTGGTCGATCCACTCGCGCTGCGGCAGGGTCGGGCGGCGGGCGTCGAGTTCGAAGGGCAGGTGGATGTTGCCGCGCACGTCGAGCGTCGGCACAAGGTTGAACGACTGGAACACGAACCCCACGCGACGGCGACGCAGGAGGGTGAGCTCCCTGTCGGGCAGGGCGGTGATCTCCGTGTCGCCCAGGAAGACCCGCCCGCTCGTGACGGAGTCGAGGCCGGCCATCACGTGCATGAGCGTGGACTTGCCGGAGCCGCTCGGACCCATCACGGCGGTGAAGCGCCCCGCCGGGATCCCCAGCGTCACCCCGTCGAGGGCGGCGACGCGGCCGGCGCCGGAGCCGTAGGTCTTGGACGCTCCTTCGACGCGGGCGACGGAGGCAGGAGCGGGAGCAGGAGCGGGTCCGGGTGCGGCGGGGGCGGGTCCGGCGGCGGTCTGCGCAGCTGCGTGCGCGGTGGTGTCGGTCATGTCTTCCACGCTAGGGAGCGGCCGCCCGCGGGCGGATCGCGCTCGGGACCCATCCCGCCTCCCTCTGGAGGATGATTCCGGGGAGGGGCGATCAGTCGGTCGCGCCGGTGAGTCCGTGCTCGAAGGCGTAGACCACCATCTGCACCCGATCGCGCAGGCCCAGCTTGGCCAGGATGCGGCTGATGTGGGTCTTGACCGTCGCCTCGCTGAGGAACTCCGAGCCGGCGATCTCCGCGTTGCTGAGCCCGCGGGCGGCGAGCACGAAGATCTCGCGCTCGCGGGCGGTGAGCGAGGCGAACTCCACCGGCTGGGGTCGCTCGGCGCGCCCCTCCGAGAAGTACTGGAACAGCTCCGTCGTGGCGCCCGCGGCGATGACCGCGCTTCCCGCGTGGACGGTGCGGATGGCCGCGAGCAGGAACTCCGGCTCCGCGTCCTTCAGCACGAAGCCGCTCGCCCCTCCGCGGATCGCCCGCGCGGCCGCCTCGTCGAGGTCGAACGTCGTGAGCACGACGATGCGCGGCGGCGTACGCCCCTCCCGCTCGGCCTCGGCGATGATCGCGCCGGTGGCCGCGATGCCGTCCATGACCGGCATCCGGATGTCCATCAGCACGACGTCCGGGCGGACGCTCCGCGCGAGCTCGACGCCCTCCTGGCCGTTGGCCGCCTCCCCGGCGAACTCGAGGTCGGGCTGCGACCCGACCAGCATCCGCACGCCCGCGCGGAACAGCGCCTGGTCGTCGACCAGCAGCACGCGGATCCGCGCGCCCTCCGCGCCGGTCACGCGATGCCGCCCGCGGGGAGGAACGCCGAGACCACGAAGACGCCGTCCACCGGTCCGGCCGACAGCGTCCCGCCCGCAAGGGACGCCCGCTCGCGCATGCCGGGCAGGCCGTGCCCGATCCGCGGCAGCGTGCCGGTCGTCAGCGGTTCTCCGGACGGGTGCTTCATGGTGTTCCTCACGGTGATGACGATGCCCGGGCCGGCTGCCTCGGGCGCGGCGGCGGCCAGGACGACGGTGGCGGGCTGGGTGGTGTCGCCGTGCCGGAGCGCGTTGGTCAGCGCCTCCTGCACGATGCGGAAGGCGGCGATCTGCTGGGCGGAGCCGAGCCCGTCGAGCGGGCCGATGCGCTCCAGCGTCACCGGCAGGCCGGCGGCGCGGATCTGCTCGACCGTCTGCGCCACGTCGTCGAGCGACGGCTGCGGCCCCTCGGGCTGCGACTGGCGCAGTTCGGCGAGGAGCACGCGCACATCCCCTAGCGCCGATCGGGCGGTCGCCGCGATCGTGGTGAGGGCCTCGTCGACGGCACCGGGGTCCCCGTGGCGGGCGTAGCGCGCGCCGTCGGCCTGCGCGATGACGACCGCGAGGGAGTGCGCGACCACGTCGTGCATGTCGCGGGCGATGCGAGTGCGCTCCTGCTCGACCGCCACGACCTCCTCCGCGCGGTTGCGGTCGAGTTCGGCCACGGTCTGGGCGTAGCGGGAGAACCGGGCCTCGCGCCACGTGCGCATCAGCAGGCCGAGCACCCAGGACAGCCCGAGGACCGTCGCGCTCACCACGAACAGGAACGCGAACTGCAGCGCGATGCTCGTGATCTCGGACGACAGGAGGTCGAAGTAGCCCTGCGACAGCGCGGCGGTGACCGACAGGTACAGCGCCGCCACCAGCGCGCCGAGGCCCGCCGACACCAGCCCCACCCAGCGGACGACGCGGTCGCCGTACGCCGCCGTGGCGTAGAGGACGATGAGCACGCCGAGATCGCTGGCCAGGATCGAATTGCCCGTGGTCATCTGGATGACCGCCCCCAGCCATGCGAGCGCGAGCGCCACGGGAGGCGACATCCGGCGCAGCGCGACGGCCACGGTGAAGACCGCGAGCACGATCACGCCGGAGCGGCTGCCGTCCCGGCTCGTGCCGAAGACGGCCGCCGAGTCGATGAGCAGGCACACGATCGCGAACGCAGCGGCGCCCGCGATGTCGAAGCTGAGCTGGGCTCGGCTCAGCCGCCGCACGAGTCCCGGGCTGTCCGGCGCGCCCGCGGTGACGGTCGCGCCTCCCGAGGATGCGAGCCACACGAGCACGGAGTCGCGCGCGCCGGGAGCCGTCCCTCCGGTGTCCGCGCCCACCCCCGCCGCGGGCGCGAACGCACGCTGCCGGGCGACGAGGTAGCCGAGGAGCCAGCCGATCAGGAACGCCACGGCCATCAGGAGGCTCATCAGCAGCAGCCCGACGCCCTGGCTCGTGTAGTACCCCGCGATCACCGGCCCGAACTGCAAGAACTTCAGCTCGCCGCGTACCGTGAAGAGGTACGCCATCGGCGGGCCGAGCAGGATCGCCGAGCCGAAGTCGATCCAGCGCAGCACCCGGCCGCCGTGTGCGGCGACCCCGAGCACGGTGACGAACACCGCGACGGCTCCGATGATCCGAAACGCCCCCGGGTGCGGCTCCGGCTCGGTGAGCTCCAGGAGAACCGCGGCCCAGCCGATCCCGAGCGCGACCCCCGGCAGCACGCGGGAGAGCGCGACCGCGGCGCAGTAGAACAGCAGCGCCAGCGCCGACAGCGCCGTCGGGGGCCCGGTCAGCAGCCACGCGACGAACAGCACCACCGCGACCGCGGGCTCGAGCACCCACCGGTGCGGCGCGAGCGCGCGGAGGACTCGGGTGCGGTCGGGCATGCCTCTACGGTACGGTCCCGGCCGCGGCGGCACCGCATCCACCGCCGGGAATCATCCTCGGGATGTATGCGCGAGGGGCCTCAGAAGCCCAGCCGGCCGAGCTGCTTCGGGTCGCGCTGCCAGTCCTTGGCGACCTTCACGCGGATGGAGAGGAAGACGTGCCGGCCGAGCAGCTGCTCGATCGGCGCGCGTGCCGCAGCCCCGACGTCGCGCAGGCGGCTGCCGCCCTTGCCGATCACGATGGCCTTCTGACTGTCGCGCTCGACGAACAGGTTCGCGTAGACCTCGACGAGGTCCTTGTCGTCGCGCTCGACGATGTCATCGATCGTCACCGCGAGCGAGTGCGGGAGCTCGTCCTGCACGCCCTCGAGCACGGCCTCGCGGATGTACTCGGCGATGCGGTCCTCCAGCCCTTCGTCCGTCACCGCATCGTCCGGGTACAGCGGGCCGGGTGAGGTCGGCAGCAGCTTCATGAGCTCGCTCGTCAGCGTGTCGAGCTGGATGGCGCTCGTGGCCGAGATCGGGACGATCGCCTCCCACTCGCGCAGCTCCGAGAGCGCCAGCAGCTGCTCGGCGACTTGCGGCCGGCTCGCCTTGTCGATCTTGGTCACGATGGCGACCTTCTTCGCCGCCGGGTAGTCGTCGAGCTGCTCGTTGATGAACCGGTCGCCCGGGCCGATCTTCTCGTCGGCCGGGACGCAGAAACCGATGACGTCCACATCGCCGAGGGTGGACTGCACGAGGGTGTTCAGGCGCTCGCCGAGCAGGGTGCGCGGGCGGTGGATGCCCGGCGTGTCGACCAGGATGAGCTGGCCGCCCTTCTGGTGCACGATCCCCCGGATGGCCCGCCGGGTCGTCTGCGGCTTCGAGCTCGTGATCGCCACCTTCTCGCCCACGAGGGCGTTGGTCAGCGTCGACTTGCCGACGTTCGGGCGGCCGACGAACGAGACGAATCCGGCGTGGTAGTCGGTCACGGGCGTGCTTCCTTCTGGTGTCGGTCGTGCTTGACGTGCTTGTTGTCGTCGTCGAAGTGGATGGTGATCGGCGCGCCCGGCTCCGGGAGCAGGGCGGTGTCGCGCTCGACGAGCACGGTGCTCACGTGCTTGTGGCGGCCCTCGATGCGGTCGACCGTGAAGCGCAGCCCGTGCACTCCGACCGTGGAGCCGACCTCCGGAAGCCGGCCGAGCGCCTTCGCCACGAGCCCGCCGACGCTGTCCACGTCGTCCTCCTCGATCTCCAGGTCGAACAGCTCGCCGAGGTCGTCGATCGCCAGGCGCGTCGCCACGCGGTAGCGGCCGTCGCCGAGCGCCTGCACCAGCGCGACCTCGTGGTCGTACTCGTCCGAGATGTCGCCGACGAGCTCCTCGATCAGGTCTTCGAGCGTCACCAGCCCGGCGATGCCGCCGTACTCGTCGACGACCATGGCGAGGTGGTTGGACTCGCGCTGCATCTCGCGCAGCAGCGCGTCCGCCTTCTGCGACTCGGGCACGAACAGCGCCGGACGAGCGATCTCCCCCATCGTCAGCTCGTCCGCCCCGAGCGGGCTCTCGAAGCTCAGCTTGGCGACGTCGCGCAGGTAGAGCACGCCGACGACCTCGTCCGGGTCGCCGTCGATCACCGGCACCCGGGAGACGCCCTTGCTGAAGAACAGGCCCATCGCGGTGCCGAGGCCCGCGGTGGTGTCGATGGCGATCATGTCCGTGCGCGGGATCATCACCTCGCGCACCACGGTGTCGCTGAATTCGAAGATGGAGTGGATGAGCTCCCGGTCGTCCTCCTCGAGCACGTCGAACTCGGCCGCCTCGTCGACGATGCTGAGCAGCTGCTCCTCGCTCGTCACCGGGGCGGACCGCGCACGCGACGGCGTCACCCGGTTGCCGAGCGCGACCAGGCCGCCGGGGATCGGTCCCAGCACGACGCGCACGAACCGCACGAGCGGCGCGGTCGCGCGCAGCAGCGCGGTGGAGTTGGCGCGGCCCACGCTGCGCGGGCTCGCCCCCACCAGCACGAAGGAGACGCCGGTCATGATCAGCGCCGAGAGGATCAGGGAGATCCACCACTCCTCGAAGATCTGCTCGAAGGCGAGCGTGACGAGCACCGCCGCCGTGGTCTCCGAGATGATGCGGCTGAAGTTGACCGCGTTCAGGTACGGCCCGGGATCCTCCGAGATCGCGAGGAGCGCCTTCTTGGAGCGGGACGTCTCGGCCAGGTCGGCGATGTCGCCGCGCGACTGAACACCGAGGGCGGAGTCGACCGCCGCCATCAGCCCGCCGAAGGCGACGAGCAGGAACGCGACGACGAAGAACAGCGCCGGCAGCATCGAACCCCCTAGCGCTGTCGGTCGTAGCGGGCGAAGCCCACCAGGATGTCTCGCTGGATCCCGAACATCTCGCGCTCCTCCGCGGGCTCCGCGTGGTCGAAGCCGAGCAGGTGCAGGATGCCGTGGGTCGTCAGCAGCAGCAGCTCGTCCATCAGCGAGTGCCCGGCGGTCTCCGCCTGCACCTGAGCCACCTGGGGGCAGAGCACGACGTCGCCGAGCAGACCCGCGGGCGAGGGCTCCTCCTCGGTGCCGGGGCGCAGCTCGTCCATCGGGAAGCTGAGGACGTCGGTCGGACCGGGCTCGTCCATCCACTGCACGTGCAGCTGCTCCATGGCGGCCTCGTCGACCAGCACGATCGCGAGCTCGGCGTCGGGGTGCACGTGCATGATGTCGAAGGCGTATGCGGCCAGGCGCTGCAGCGCGGCCTCGTCGACCTCGATCGTCGACTCGTTGTTGATCTCGATGCTCATGGCGGCCCTATCGTCGCTTCGGGAGGTGGTCGCGGGCGGCGCCGCGGCGCTCGGCCCGGTTGGCGAACTCCGCCGCCTTCTCGCGCTCGTACAGGCGCGCCTGCTGCTTCGCGTCGTACTCGGTGTACGCGTCCACGATGCGGCCGACCAGCGTGTGACGCACCACGTCGTCACTGGTCAGCTGGGCGAAGTGGATGTCGTCGACGCCCTTGAGCACGCGCGTGACGAGCCGGAGGCCGCTGGCGGCGTTCGGGAGGTCGATCTGCGTGATGTCGCCGGTCACGACCATCTTCGAACCGAAGCCCAGACGCGTCAGGAACATCTTCATCTGCTCGGGCGTCGTGTTCTGCGCCTCGTCCAGGATGATGAACGAGTCGTTGAGCGTGCGCCCGCGCATGTAGGCCAGCGGCGCCACCTCGATGGTGCCGGCGGCCAGCAGCTTCGGCACGAGATCCGGGTCCATCATCTCGTTCAGGGCGTCGTACAGCGGACGCAGATACGGGTCGATCTTGTCCGTCAGCGTTCCCGGGAGGTAGCCGAGCCGCTCCCCCGCCTCCACCGCCGGGCGCGTCAGGATGATGCGGTTCACCTCCTTGCGCTGGAGGGCCTGCACCGCCTTCGCCATCGCGAGGTACGTCTTGCCGGTTCCGGCGGGACCGATGCCGAACACGATCGTGCTGTGGTCGATCGCGTCGACGTACTGCTTCTGCCCGAGCGTCTTCGGCCGGATGGCCTTGCCACGCGCGGTCAGGATGGCCTGGCCGAGCACATCCGCCAGGTTCAGGTTCGTGTCGTTGTCGAGGATGCGCGCCGACGTGGTGACCTCGGCCGGGCTGATGTCCTGCCCGTTGCGCACCAGCTCCAGCAGCTCCTGAAGCAGCCGCCGGGCCGCCTCGACCTGCGTGGCGTCGCCGCTCAGCGTGATCTCGTTGCCGCGCACGTGCACGCTGACGAGAGGATACTGCCGCTCCAGCGTGGTCAGGAGGCGGTCCTGCGGTCCGAGCAGCCGGACCATCTGGACGCCGTCGACGTGGAGACGCGCCTCTGCGGCGCCGGTGGACTCGGCGCCCTCTGCGGGCGTCGGTTCGCTAGTCGGCAAGGCTTCCTTCCTCGAGCGACCCGCCGGGGCCGGCGCTCAGTACGTGGGCGTGGACGTGGAACACGGTCTGTCCCGCGCCGGCGCCGGTGTTGAAGACGAGACGGAAATCGCCGTCGCCCGCCTCCTCGGCGAGCCGCCGGGCGACCGAGACGAGCTCGGCGAGCAGTTCGGGATCGCCGGCCGCGAGCTCCGTCACGTCGCGGTAGCGCTCGGTCTTCGGCACGACGAGCAGGTGCACCGGCGCCTTCGGCGCGATGTCGCGGAACGCGATGATGCGCTCGCCGTCGTAGACGATGTCGGCCGGGATCTCGCCCGCGACGATGCGCGAGAAGATCGAGGGCTGTGCGCTTTCCATGCCGTCCATCCTATTCGCCCCGCCCGACGATCGGCCGGTGTCCGCTACCAGCGTCCGAGCGCCGCGTTCAGGACGGCGAGGGCGGCGGGGCCGGCGGTGGAGGTGCGGAGCACGGTGCCGCCCAGGCGGACGAGCCGGGCGCCGGCCGCGCCGAGCGCGTCGAGCTCGCTCGTGTCGATGCCGCCCTCGGGGCCGACCACGAGCACGAGGTCCCGGTCGCCCACGCTCAGCGCGGTCAGGGGCACGTCGCCGGTCGGCTCGAGGACCAGCACGTCGGCGTCGGCGGCAAGGGCGGCGACGTCCCGCGTGCTCGCGAGCTCGCCGACCTCGGGCACCCAGGCGCGGATCGACTGCTTGGCCGCCTCCCGCACGATGGTCGCCCAGCGCTCCCGGCCCTTGGC
>JAEWDJ010000344.1 GCA_023390155.1 Actinomycetes bacterium
GGGCACGGGCGCGCCGGTCATGATGCGGATCGCCGTGCCAGGAGTGAGGGTGAGCGGGGTGAGGTGGCCGGCCGGGGCGTCGCCCGCGACCTCGAGGGCGACGGGCGCGTGCGCCACGTCCTGCGCGCGCACGGCGAAACCGTCCATCTGTGAGTTGCGGAAGAGCGGCAGGTCCACGGCCGAGCGGATCTCGGCGGCGGTGACCCGGCCGGCGGCGCGCGCGAGCGGCACAGACTCGACGGTCGGCTCGGCGATCAGCGGCGCCAGCAGGTGCGCGACGATCTCGGCGTGCTCGTGGGCGGTGCGGGAGGTCGACATGCGTTCAGTATCCCGCCCGGCTCAGTAGCGTGCGAGGGACGGATCGGCGTCGCGGGCCCAGGCGTCGATCCCGCCGGCGAGCACGAGACCGCGCGCGCCCGCGTCGACGAGCAGGCGCCGGGCGTGCTCCGCGCGCACACCGTGGTGGCAGACGATCACGATCGGGTCGTCGCCGAGGCGCGAGACGACCCCCGGCGCGTCGCGCACCACCACGTCGAGCGGTACCAGCAGGGAGCCGGGGATCTCGGCGATGTCGGCCTCCCACGGCTCCCGCACGTCGAGCAGGATGTGCGGCTCGCCGGCTTCCAGCCGCGCCCGCAGCTCGCCGACCGAGATCGTGTCGGCGACCCCGCAGAACGCGTCGTAGTCGATGAGCCCGGTCACCGGCGCGGCCTCCGGGTCGCGGTCGTAGGCCAGCTCGCGGAAGGCCCCGCGCAGGGCGTCGTGCACCACGACGCGACCGAGCAGCGGCTCGCCGGTTCCGGTCACCACCTTGATCGCCTCGCCGACCATGATCGACCCGATCACCCCGCAGATGCTCGGCAGGGCTCCCGCCTCGGCGCAGCTCGGGATGCTGCCCGGCTCGGGCGGCACCGGGAACAGGTCGCGGTAGTGCGGCCCGTGCGCCGCCCAGGAGAGCCCCGCCTGGCCTCCGGTCTGGTGCACGGCGCCCCAGACGACCGGGAGGCCGCCGAGCAGCGCCGCGTCGTCGACCAGATAGCGGGTGGGGAAGTTGTCGCTGCCGTCGAGCACCAGGTCGAAGCCGGCGAACAGCGCGGCGGCGTTCTCCGATGTCAGGCGCTCGTCGAACACGCGGACCTCCGCCTCGGGATCGAGCGCGCGCACGACCTCCGCCGCCGACTCCGCCTTGCTGCGGCCGACGTCGCGGGGCGTGTGCACCGTCTGCCGCGGCAGGTTGCTGAGCTCGACGCGGTCGTCGTCGACGATGCCGATCGTGCCGAACCCGGCCGCGGCGAGCAGGGGGAGCACCGCCGAGCCGAGCCCGCCCGCGCCGACCACGAGCACCCGCGCCGCCGCCAGCCGACGCTGCGCGAGCGTCCCGAACCCGGGCAGCTGCGTCGTGCGCGCATACCGCGCCGACCGCTCGGGCGGGAGCTCCGGGCCGGGGGCGACGAGGGGAGGAAGGGGCATGGGGCTAGCTAAGCACGAGGGAGGGGCGAGGAGGGGCCGAGCGACCTCCCGCGCGCAGACATCCGTCCGTCCGTCGCCGCTGCCCGCCCGCGGCCCAGCGGCCGACGCGGTGGCATAGCCTATGGGGGTTACCACTTCGGGAGTTGAGACGTGACGGAGAGCCGGCGGGATCCGCGACGATCGTTCCGCGATGGGCGCGACCCGGCGCCGTCGGGCCCGGAGGACGTGCGGCTGCACGTCGATTCGACTGTCCGGCCGCGGCTGATCGCGCTCGTGCTGTCGGGGCAGTACGGCGCCGCCTCCGATCTTCTGCGGGAGAACTGGTTCGACGTCCTGATGAGCATCGACGAAGAGCTGGGGGTGGTCTTCGAGCGGGTGCCG
This sequence comes from Actinomycetes bacterium, assembly GCA_023390155.1. Lineage (GTDB taxonomy): Bacteria > Actinomycetota > Actinomycetes > Actinomycetales > Microbacteriaceae > Leifsonia. The sequence goes on from JAEWDJ010000344.1 coordinate 1,852, forward strand.
GGTTCGGCGCTGCGGGACTACCCGCTGCTGATGATGATGCTGGGGATCGTCTACAACGGCGTCCCGCACCGGCGGGTCAAGGGCCTGCGGTACTTCGCCGGGGCGGCGCGGGCGGCTCGCGCGTCTCGGCGTGACGTCGACCCGGTCGACCGGGCGCTCCTCCTCGCCAGCGAGGCCGCCGCCTACCGGCTCATCGGCCGCCCGGGCCTGGGTGTCAAGCCCGCGCGGGCCGCCGTGCGGGCGCTGGACGGGCTGCCGGAGGCCGACCGCCCGGCGCTGCAGGCGATCAGCCGGATCTACGCGCACGTCGGCACCACCCTGTACTACGGCAACCAGGTCGACGACGCGCTCGCGACCTTCGAGAAGGGGTTGGCGGAGTCGCCGGCGACCGGGTACTCGCCGGGGTTCGCGAACCTCGCGATGCTCGCGGGGATTCACGCGCTCCAGGGCGACGTCTACGAGTCCGAGGCGTATCTCGAGCTCGCCAGGGAGGGCGAGTGGACGCCGATGCAGCGGTCCTGGTACCCCGGGACGTTCTACCGGATCGGCGAGGCGGTGCTCGGGCTCGAGCGGTTCGACGCCGGAGCCGCGCAGGAGCAGCTGGCGGCGATGGTCCACGACCGCCGCACGATCGAGCACTGGATCGCCATCGGCCGCACCGAGGCGATGGCGGCGCTCGTGGCCGGGCGTCCCGCGGTCGGGCTGGCCGAGCTCGACAGCCTCGCCGCCATGCGCGGCGCGGAAGGACGGACGACGG
>JAEWDJ010000352.1 GCA_023390155.1 Actinomycetes bacterium
GCGCCGGACTCCGCGCCCCTGGCCGTCTCCCGCGCCGCTCAGTACGGTCTCGGCAAGGGGACGAGCCTCACCACGACGGACGCCCGGGCCGGAACGGTTCTCGGCGCGGCGGCGGTGCCCTCCGACCAGACCGCGCCGAACGGCCACTTCGTCTACTACCCCCTGCCGACGAAGACGGTGACCACGACCTACAGCACCGGGCGCGCCGAGACGCTCTCGCTCTCCGGCTACATGGACAGCGGCACGGGACCGTACGGGCTCGCCATCGACAGCACGGGGAAGGTCTTCTCGTGGGGCGGGAACTACTACGGCCAACTCGGTGACGGTGGGGTGACCGGATCGCAGGGCGGGATGAACAGCCGCGCGACGCCGGGTCTCGTGACGACCCTGCCGAGCGATCTGACCTTCGTCCAGGTGAGCGCCGGTCACAAGCACGCGCTCGCCCTCAGCTCGGCGGGCGACATCTATGCCTGGGGGAGTCGCAACGAGTCCGGTCAGCTCGGACAGGGCAACCGGAACGTGATCGCCGGCGGGCAGTCGTCGGCGCTCAAGGTGAACGTGCCCGGAGTGAAGTTCACGCAGATCAGCGCCTCCGTGGACTTCAGCCTCGCACTGGCGACGGACGGCACCGTCTACTCGTGGGGATCGGGTTCAGGCAATGCCAGCGGGCAGGGCCTGGCCACGAAGGACACACCGACCAAGGTGCAGGGTCTGAGCGGCATCGCGCAGATCAGCGCGGGCGGGCAGCACTCCGGGGCTCTCACCGCTGCCGGCGACCTCTACATGTGGGGGTCGCAGTCGTCGGGAGCGCTGGGAGACGGGATCGCGGGACAAGGGACGGCCGCTCCCAAACGGATCGGCAGCCTCAAGTGGAAGCAGATCGTGCCGACGGACGCGACGACGTTCGGCATCTCGACCTCGGGAGTCCTCTACGCCTGGGGCGACAACCTCTACGGGCAGCTCGGTTTCGGCGACTACACGTCGCGGAGTGTGCCCACCGCCACGAGCCTCACCAACGTCACGTCGGCCGCGGGAAGCATCAACACGTCCGCGGTGACCACGGCATCCGGAGCGATCTACGCGGCCGGGACGGCCACGAGCACCGGCCTCCTCGCGGCGAACGCCCTCTCATGGACGCTGATCGTCCCCGCCGGTTCGGGCGCGAGCGAGGTCCACATGGGTTCGAACGCCGGCGCATACGTGTCGACGAACCCCGCCCTGCCGACGCGGACCTGGGGCAGCGGCGCCCAGACCGGACGCGGCACCGGCAAGTACCCGACGCCCGGGCCGCTCGACGGCGTCGACGGCAGCCCGGCCCTCACCGAGGTGATCCAGTCGTCGACCACGACTCCGACGCTGACCGACGCACAGGCGACGGCGAGCCGCATCGTCTTCGGAGACCCGACGAAGGCCACCGGGCCGACCACCGGCTGGCAGGCGGCGAGGAACCTGCAGGTCATCACGGACGGCGGCACGAAGTACCTGCGCGGCGACATCCCTCCGCACGAGGCGGGGGCCGCGGACGTCTACCTGCAGTGGAACGACGGCACGAACACGTGGCAGAACACGGGCACATACACCTACACGGTCGCCCTGGGGCTCGGCACGAAGCCACGGCCGGCCGCGACCGGGGAGACCGTCGCGGTGACGGTCGGGTTCGTGGACGCGCGGGAAGCGCCGTACGCGGGATCCGCGGTCGTCGACTTCAGCATCCCGGCCCTGGTCGGCGATCCGGCGCCGCTGGTCGCGGGTGCTGGATCGACCCTTACGGGGGTGCCGTTCACGGGGGCGACCGCGGTGACGCGGGTCGGGCTCCGGCCAGGCCAGCTGCCCAACAACGGCCCGAACGGCTGGCACTACTACACCTCGGCGACCGCGAGAGCGGGGTCCGTCGCGGTGAACCGCGGGGAGATGCTCAGCGCGATCGAGTTCCAGTCGCCGGCGGAGGTCGGCATCCACCTGTGGTCCAGCGTCGCGGCACCCGGCGGCGAGATCGGCACGACCGGGACGGCCTGGGCCGTGCACCCGGACTCGGCGGTGACGCCGGGCACGCCGGACCTGACCCAGAGCGTGGCGGCGTTCGCAGTCGAGTCCGCGCACCCTGACCCGATCGCCGCCGACCGGAAGCAGGGCTGGTTCGCGGCGTCGGTCGCCCCGGGCAGCTACTGGCTGGTCCAGACCAAGGCGTCGGCCGGCCGGCAGCTGCTGTCGCAGCCGGTGCGGTTCACGGTGGCGGCGAGCGGAGCGGTGACGCTGGGCACCGGCGCCAGTGCGCTGGTGCGGGTGGGTGACGACTGGGATCCCGGCGGCACAGCGAACACGATCGTGGTCCGGTCGCCCGCGGCCATGGTGCTCCCGATGGCCGGATCGGAGCCGTGGGGGTGGCTTCCGCTGACGGGCGTCGGGATCCTCGCTGCCGGGGCGCTGCTCATCCTGCGTCGGAGGTTCGCTACGACCGGGTCACTGGCGCCACGCGGGCTCTTGCCGCGGAGCCGTTCCAGGTCGTAGCTTCTGGCCACGCGGGGCGATGGCCGCTCCCGGGAGCGATTGGAGCAGTCATGACGTTCTGGGATTTCATCGTCTGGACCTTCTGGTTCTACCTCGTGATCGTCTGCATCACGATCTTCATCCGCGTCATCATCGACATCTTCCGCGACCCCGAGCTGAACGGGTGGGCGAAGGCGCTGTGGGTGCTGTTCCTCGTGGTGGTGCCGTTCCTCGCCGCGTTCATCTACCTGATCGCGCGCGGCGGCCGGATGGCGCAGCGCGCGGCGGCGGGCCAGGCGGAGGCGCAGGCGGCGAACGCCGAGTACATCCGCTCGGTCTCCGGCGGTGGGGCGAAGTCGGCGGCGAGCGAGATCGAATCGGGCAAGCGGCTCCTCGACAGCGGAGCGATCACGCCCGCGGAGTTCGAGACGCTGAAGGCGAAGGCTCTCGGCACGGCCGCGTGACCACGACCGCGGACGAGGCAGGGGGAGTCGCCGGCGGGCGGCGGATCAGGGCCGCTCCCGCCGGCGGCTGACCGCGAAGAGATAGATCGCGTCGAGCAGGCCCAGCGTGTTCGATAGCAGCAGGGTGACGAACCACGGCTTGCTGCCGTCGCGCGCCGCGCGCCAGAGCGACGCGCCCTTCCACGCGAGGCTCCAGCCGACGACGGCGACCACGAGCGCGCGAGTCTGCGGCTGGAGCTCCTGGAACGAAGCGAGGGTGCGGTGCTGATCCTTCATACGCCTATTCGACGTCAGCCGGCCGCGCCCCGGCAAGGGGGGATCGCGGCGCCGACCGGCGGCCCAGGGTCCAGCCGGCGAGGCCCGCGGCGAGTAGGAGGCCGAGGATCGCGATCGCGGCGCCGATGGCACGGGTCGGCGTGAGTGGGTACATCTCCGTCAGGGCGACGGTGACCGATCGCGAGTCGGCGGTGTAGGAGAGCCAGCCGAGGGGCCCGGGCACCAGGAGCACCACCGCGCCGACCACCACCATCACGCCTGCCGTCGCCAGCACCGCCCACCGCATCCATCGCCCCCGCATGCGGTCAGCGTAGCGCTCGCGCGCGGCGGTCGACGGTCGGGAGGCGGTCCAGGGGGCGGGCCGGTGGGAGGCGGTTCAGGGGGTCGTCGGCGGGAGACGGGTGGGCGATGCGGTCGCCCGCCCGCGGGCGGGCTCCACGAGCCGGCTCAGCGCGCGGGCGACGGGGTCGCCGGGATCCCCGCCGACGGGTGCGGAACCGCCGTGATGAGGCCGAGGCCGACGCTGATGCGGTCCGCGGTCTCGATGAGCTGCTCGGTGATGACGGCCTCGTCGCGCTCGCGCATGACCGAGAGGCGGCCCGAGACGGAGATCGCGGCGACGACCTCGCCGGTCGCGTCGCGGATGGGGGCGGCGAGGCCGGAGCGGCCGAGGGCCAGCTCCTGCTGCTCGGTGCAGACGCCGCGGGTGGAGGCGTCGGCGAGGTCGGCGGTCAGGGCGGTGTGGTCGGTGATGGTGTTGGCGGTGTAGGCCGGGAGGTCGTCGCCGAGCAGGGCGCGACGCTCGGTCTCGGTGAGGTCGAGCAGCAGGCATTTGCCGAGGGCGGAGGCGTGCAGCGGCTGGCGCATACCGATCATGGTGTGCGACTTGGGAGCGAGGGCGCCCTCGAAGTGGCAGAGGTAGACGACGCTCGACCCGTCGCGCACGCCGACGTTGACGCTCAGGCCGATGCGCTGGGCGAGCTCCTGGGCGGCGGCGCGGGATTCGCGGTGCACCGGGTTCTGGTTGAGACCGTGGCTCGCGAGCTCCAGGATGGCTGTGCCGATCGAGTAGAAGCCCGTGACCGGGTCGCGACGCACGTAGCCGAGCTCCTCCAGCGAGGCGAGCAGCCGGGCGGTCGTCGACGCGCCGAGGCCGATGGCACGCGCGACGTCGGACGCGCGCACCGTCTCCGAGGTGGCGGCGCCGATGGCGGCCAGCGCGGAGGCGGCTCGCCCGATGCCCTGTTGGATCTCGGCAGGCACGCGCGTCTCCTCTCGGGTGGCGGGGTGGTCACGACCAGGGATGGCTGCGACCGCTCGGTTCAGAGTATGCCTTGAGCGCATGCACGGAGACGAACCGGGCGCCCCCCGTGGCGAGGGCGGTCAGGCGCAGCGCGTCCGCGGTCACGCGCGGCAGGTCGTGGATGCGGTGGCGGTGCCGGTTGCCGGCGACCTCCGCGACGGTCGTCCACTCCCCGTCGACGCGCGCCTCCAGCCGGTAGTCGGTGACGAGCTCGGGGACGACCTCGAAGTCGGTGCGGTGGTGGTGCAGGTTGACGAGGTCCTCGTCCACGTCGTCGTTGAAGACGATGCGCACGGAGCCGAGCACGACGGGCTCGGCCCAGTCGAGCCGGACGCTCTCGGGCCTCTCCGCCAGCGCGCCGGCGTCGGCGAGCGGCGCCGACGACCAGAGCTGCGGGCCGCCGTAGGGGCGCTGGAACCCGCTCACGACGTTCTCGGCGCGATAGGCGCGGGTGGCGGGGGAGGCGGCGAAGGCGAAGCTGCGGCGGCGCAGCTTGCGGGCGACCCAGTCGGTGACCGGCTGGCCGTCCTCCTCCGCGATGTGGTGGTCGAACGCGGCGTCGGCGGCGAGACGGCGCTCCAGGGCCAGCACGCCGTAGGGGCGGTCGTCGGTGAGGAGGAGGGAAGCGCCGGCGGCCGCGCGGACGACGACGACCGCGTTGCAG
>JAEWDJ010000474.1 GCA_023390155.1 Actinomycetes bacterium
GAGAAGCTGTGGACGCGGGATGGGCGTCCGGCGCGCGGCGATCGGGATGCGCGGGAGCGTGAGCTGCGGTCCGATGCGGAGATCGAGCGTTCGCGCGAGCTTCGGTCGGTGCGGGCGCGGCACGACGACCCGGACCTCCCGGACGACGTCGTCGCACGGGACCTCCCGGGTGAGGCGCGCGTCGAGCTGAAGACGCTGAGCAAGGACAACGCGGAGTGGGTCGCGCGTCACCTGGTGATGGCATCCCGGCTCATCGAGATCGACCCCGAGCTGGCCCACCGGCACGCGACCTCGGCGGCTCGGCGAGCCGGGCGCATCGGGGTGGTTCGCGAGACGCTGGCGATCACCGCATATGCGACCGGAGACTTCGCTCTCGCGCTGCGGGAGCTGCGAACCTACCGGCGGATTTCCGGATCCAATGACCAGGTCCCGCTGATGGTGGACAGCGAGCGGGGCGTCGGGCGTCCGGACCGGGCGCTGGAGCTCGGGCGGTCGGTCGAGCGTGCGTCTCTGCCGGCCGACGTGCAGGTCGCGCTCGCGATCGCGATGTCGGGCGCGCGACTCGACCTGGGGCAGCCGGAGGCGGCCCTCGCCGAGCTCGAGATCCCGCAGCTGGACCCGAACCGGGCGTTCAGCTGGAGCCCCGACCTCTTCCACGCGTATGCCGAGGTGCTCGAGGAGCTCGGGCGGGACGAGCAGGCGGAATCATGGCGCGAGCGAGCGCTGCGTGCCGAGGCTGCGCTGGCCGAAGCGCTGGCGGTCGACGAGCACGAGACCATCCACGTCATCGAAGAGGAGATCTTCCTCGACCCGGGCGACGCCTCTGCGGCCGCGCTCGAGGCGGAGGTCGACGAGCTGCTCGCGGATGACGACGTGGAGTCTCCGGACGAGGCCGACGCCGGCGGCGAGTCGGCCGACCAGTCCGAAGAGGCTGCCGCGGACGAGGTTTCGGGCGGAGAGCCCGAGGAGATGGCTGCGGGCGCCGTCGCTGAACCGGAGGATGACGAGCACACGGAGGACGCGCAGGTCGAGCCCGTGGCCGACGCTGGCGTCGCCACTCCCGAAGAGAAGGGCGAGCCCGACGATGGCGCTGTTCCGACGGAGCGCTGAGCCGGTGACGCCGCTCGACGGGGTGGATCTCGTGCTGGCCGACCTGGACGGGGTCGTCTACAAAGGGCCCGACGCCATCCCGCACGCGGTCGAGAGCCTGAACGCCGCTGCCGAAACCGTGCGAGTCGGTTACATCACCAACAACGCGTCCCGGACAGACGCGTCGGTCGCGACGCACCTCAGCGAGCTCGGGCTGCACGTTCAGCCGAGCGATGTGGTGACCTCGCCGCAGGCTGCGGTGCGACTCATGAGCGCGCATGTCGAGCCGGGGGCGACCATCCTCGTGATCGGTGGGGACGGGCTGGTCGACGAGGTGGAGAAGGGCGGCTTCACTGTCACCCGCTCCGCCGACGACGACCCGGCCGCCGTCATCCAGGGCTTCTCGCCCGAGATCGGGTGGACGCAGCTGGCGGAGGCGGCGTTCGCGCTGCAGGGGCGGTCGGAGGCCGAGCGTCCGTGGATAGCGACCAACACCGACTGGACGATCCCGGTCGCCCGTGGGATCGCGCCGGGCAATGGGACGCTCGTGTCCGCCGTGCATACCGCAGCTGGGCGACTCCCGCTCGTCGCAGGCAAGCCCGAAGTGGCGATCTTCGAGGAGGCGATCGCGCGATTCGGCGCGAGCAAGCCCCTTTTCATCGGGGACCGGCTCGACACCGACATCCTCGGTGCGAACCGCGCCGGCATCGAGTCCGTGCTCGTGCTGACGGGAATCGACCGTGCCAAGCAGCTCATCGCCGCGGACGCGGACGCTCGGCCGACGTACATCCTGGGCGATCTGCGCGAGCTGGCCCAGCCGTATCCCGTCGCCAAGACGGCTCGGGATGGGGCGGTGACGGTCGGGGAGGCGACTGTCGCGATCGAGGGCAACGATGTCGTCATCCGTGCAGAAGGGTCCGACGAGCTGAATCTGCTGCGCGCGGCCTGCGCCGCCATCTGGAGTTCGGGGCGGGCGATCTACGGACTCGAGGTGCCCGAGCGGCTCTACTCCTGACCGTCGCCCTCGCGCTCCACCAGGATGCGATGGCAGCGTCGCACGCGGTCCAGCCACCAGTCGCGCCGGTCGTCGGGAGCGGCGAGCGCGTCGAGGCGTGAGACGCTGACGGTGGGACGGACGACGGGGATCGAGCCGTCGACCGGCACCAGCGGCTCCTCGGCGACGTCCTGCACGAACATGGCCACGGTTCCCAGCCCGCAATCGAAGTCGAGGTCGGGCACCGCGGCGGCGAGATGCGCTCCCATGGCGATGCCCACCGAGGTGTCGATGGCACTGGACACGACGACGGGGAGGCCCGCTTCGGCGACGATCCGGAGCGCCGAATGGATGCCACCGAGCGGCTGCGCCTTGACGATCAGGAGGTCGGCGGCGCCCGCGCGCGCCACGGCGAGCGGGTCCTCGGCCTTGCGCACGCTCTCATCGGCGGCGATCGGGATTCCCATGTACTTCGTCCGGCGCCGGATCTCGGCGAGCTCATCGACGGTCGCGCAGGGCTGCTCGACGTACTCGAGGTCGAAGGGGGCGAGCGCGTGGATGGCGTGCTCGGCCTCATCCACGTTCCAGCGGGTGTTGGCGTCGACGCGGATGCGGCCCTCGGGACCGAGGCGGTCGCGGACGGCGCTCACGCGGGCGACGTCGTCGGCGAGAGACTGCCCCGGTTCGGCGACTTTGACCTTCGCCGTGCGGGCGCCCGGGTAGCGGTCCAGGACCGCATCCACCTGGGCGGCCGGCACCGCGGGCACGGTGGCGTTGACGGGGATGCGGTCCCGGAGCGCGGGTGGGGCTGGGTGCCAGCCGAAGTCGACGGCGGCCTGGAGCCACGAGGCGGCTTCGGCGTCGTCGTACTCCACGAACGGCGAGAACTCGGTCCAGCCCTCCGGCCCTTCGAGGAGGACGGCCTCGCGGACGGTGATGCCGCGGAAGCGGGAGGTCATCGGCACGCTCACCACGCGCGCCGTCCTCAACAGGTCGGGGAGCTCGGGCACCATTCCCCAAGTTTTGCATGCCCGATCCGCGCGGTGGCGGCCGACCGTAGGCTTGATGCATGGCAGCGGCAATCTCAGAGATCTTCGATCCGACGCAGTGGGTGGAGGCGCCCGGCTTCGGGGGGCTCACCGACATCACGTACCACCACGACGTGTCCGGGCGGATCGCGCGCGTGGCGTTCAACCGACCCGAGGTGCGCAACGCGTTCCGGCCGCACACGGTGGACGAGCTCTACGCGGCGCTCGAGGATGCCCGCACCAATTCCCGCATCGGCGTCGTGCTCCTCACCGGCAACGGCCCGAGCCCGAAAGACGGCGGGTGGGCGTTCTGCTCGGGGGGCGACCAGCGGATCCGCGGGCGCGACGGGTACAAGTACGCCGAGGGGGAGACGGCCGCCGGAATCGACGCCGCCCGGAGCGGCCGCCTGCACATCCTCGAGGTGCAGCGGCTGATCCGGTTCATGCCGAAGGTCGTCATCGCCGTCGTGCCCGGCTGGGCGGCGGGCGGCGGCCACTCGCTGCACGTCGTCTGCGACCTGTCGATCGCGAGCGCCGAGCACGGCAGGTTCAAGCAGACGGATGCCGACGTGGGATCGTTCGACGCGGGGTACGGCAGCGCGTACTTCGCTCGGCAGGTGGGGCAGAAGTTCGGGCGGGAGGTCTTCTTCCTCGCCCGCGAGTATTCCGCGCAGCGGGCATACGAGATGGGTGCCGTGAACGCCGTCGTCCCGCACGCCGAGCTGGAGTCGACGGCCCTGGAGTGGGCACGCGAGATCCTCACCAAGTCGCCGACCGCCATCCGGATGCTGAAGTTCGCCTTCAACGCAGTGGACGACGGGCTGGTGGGCCAGCAGGTGTTCGCGGGGGAGGCGACGCGGCTGGCGTATGGGACGGACGAGGCGGTGGAGGGGCGGGACGCGTTCCTCGAGAAGCGGGAGCCGGACTGGTCGCCGTTCCCGTGGCAGTACTGAACGGGATGTCATCGGCGGTGCGGCGAGTGGGCAGGGCGGCATGACGCGCGCGGTGAGAGTGATGGATTCGAGGCAGCCGGAAGCGGTGTTCGTTGCGCTGCGGGAGGCGCTGTCGGGCACGGGGCCGGCGCTGGTGCCGCGGGATCCGGGAGCACGGAGCAGTGGTGAGGGTGTTCGCGCGGATGCGGAGCAGCCCGGGGGCATGAGCGACGGTTCGGTGGGGGGATGGCCGGGCAGCGGTGATGTCGTCGCCCAGAATGTGGCGCTGGTTATCGAGACCTCGGGATCGACGGGTGTGCCGAAGCGCGTCGCGCTGTCAGCGGACGCGCTGCTGGCGAGTGCAGCCGCCTCGGCAGGCGCGATGGGTGGGGCAGGACAGTGGGTGCTCGCGCTCCCTCTGCACTATGTGGCGGGGGCGCAGGTGCTGGTGCGATCCCTCGCCGCCGAGACGGAGCCGGTGGTCTACGGAGGGGGGCACTTCGATGCGGAGCGGTTCGCGGCGCTCGCCGAAGGGCTGACGCACGATCTGAGGTTCACCTCGCTGGTGCCCGTGCAGCTCGCCCGGCTCGTGGAGGCGGTCGAAACCGGATCACGGGAGGTGGCACGGGCGCTGCGACGCTTCGACGGCATCCTGGTCGGTGGGCAGGCGCTGTCCCCGACGCTGCGCGAGCGAGCCGAGTCTGCCGGCGCTCGCGTCATGACCACTTACGGATCGAGCGAGACGGCGGGCGGCTGCGTCTACGACGGCGTGCCGATCGGGACGACGGTGGTGCGCGAGGTCGACGGTCTGCTGGAGATCGCGGGTCCGAGCCTCGCGGAAGGGTACGTCGGAGACGCGGCGAGGTCGCGCGCCGCCTTCCACGAGGCCGACGGCCAGCGCTGGTACCGCACCGGGGATCTCGGTCGGGTAGAGGGCGGGAGGGTCACGGTGCTCGGGCGCGCGGACAACGTGATCATCTCGGGTGGGGAGAAGGTGCTGCTCGACGCCGTCGAACAAGCCGTACGGGCGATCGCCGGGCTGGAGTCGGCGATCGTGATCGCGGCGGACGACGCGGAATGGGGGCAGGTGCCGGTCGTCGTGGCTCCCGTGCCCGCTGGGGGCGGATCGGAGGTGCGGAGCGAGAGGTTCCTCCGCGAGGTCAGGGCCGCCGTGACCGATCGCGTCGGACGAGCGGGGGCGCCGGCCCGGGTCGTGGTGGTGGAGCACCTACCGGTCCTGAGCAGCGGCAAGCCCGACCGGATCGGCGCCGCGCGGCTGGCTGCGTCGGGTGCCGGGGAAGAGGCATAGCCGATGTTTGTAAGATTCGCACTGTGATGAGTCAGAACAAGCCACGGATGCAGAGGATGGCGCCGCCCCAGGCCCGCGGACCGCGCGGAGGCAAGAGCGGACGACCGGGTGCGGCCCAGGCGACCGCGGCGCGGCCGGCGACCGCCGCCGACTGGATCGCGGGCGCGCGACTGCGGACGCTCCCGCTGGCCATCGCGCCGGTGCTCATCGGTGTCGGCGCAGCGAAGGTCGCCGAGGAGCCGGGCGTCTGGCATCCCGTGCGCTCGCTGCTCTGCCTCGCCGTGGCAGTGCTGCTGCAGATCGGCGTGAACTACGCCAACGACTACTCGGACGGCATCCGCGGGACGGATGAGTACCGGGTGGGTCCCGGGCGTCTCACCGGCTCGGGCAAGGCGGCGCCGAAGAAGGTGCTCACGGTGGCGCTGGTGTTCTTCGGGCTGGCGGCGGTCGCCGGCCTGATCCTGGTGGTCCTGACACAGCACTGGTGGGTGCTGCTCGTCGGGGCGGCCGCGATCGCCGCGGCCTGGTTCTATACGGGCGGCAAGCGGCCGTACGGGTACTACGGGCTGGGCGAGGTCTTCGTCTTCGTGTTCTTCTGGCTCGTCGCGACGGCGGGCACGACCTTCATGCTCGCCGGGACCGTCAACCAGGAAGCCTGGTACGGGGGCGTCGCCGCCGGCCTGATCGCCTGTGCGGTACTGATGGTCAACAACATCCGCGACATCGGGCCGGACAAGGCGGCGCGCAAGCGCACCCTCGCGGTCCTGATCGGGAACGTGGCGTCGCGGATCGTGTTCTGCGTGCTGCTGCTGGTGCCGTTCGGGATCGTCGCCCTGCTGGCGCTCTTCTACCCGATCGCGTGGTTCGGGATGTTCGCTCTGCTCGCAGCACTTCCCGCCTGCGTCATCACGCTGTTCGCGAAGACCTCGCGCGAACTCATCACGGCGTTGCAGCTCACGAGCATCACCGGGCTGCTGGTCGGGATCGCACTGGGAGTGGCGTTCGCGTTCTGAGCGCTCGCCGGGTCGGGGCGGTGCCGGCGGCCGGACGAGGGGAAGCGCCGGTGGTGCGTTCGGTAGCCAGAGCGTGAGCAATTGAGGGGAGCGCCGGCGGTGCGTTCGGCGGTCGGGCCGTGTGCGACGGGGAGCGCCCGCAGCGCGCTCGGCGGTCAGGCCGTCGGCGACTTCGGGGGAGCGCCGGTGGTGCCGTCCGCCGTGACGTCCGTGTGGGCGTCGGCGGTGCCACCTGTGGCGGCGTGCGGGGTGGACTCCGGTGTGGCGTCGACCGCTGCGTCCTCGGCCTCGTCGTCGGCGGAGACGGCGGGCTTGTCGCGGTGGCGGACGTCGTAGAGCTCGGACGAGACCGCGTTGCGGGGCTTGCTCAGGAAGATGTACGAGAGGCAGAGGCCGATGAGGGCGGCGGCGATCACCGAGATCCACCAGACGATGCCCAGAAGGAGCAGGAGGGCGAGCGGGATCGCGAACACCAGGAGACGCAGGACGGTGTAGGTCAACCAGGAGGGAATCCGCTTCACCCTCCCAGCTTAGAGACGGACTCTGAGAGTTACGATTGACCCATGGTTCGCCTCTGGATAGTCCTCGGCGTCGCTGCCGCGGTCTTCTACATCTATTCGGTGGTGGACTGCGCGCTCTTCGATCGATCCCGGGTGCGTGGCCTTGCCAAGCCGATCTGGCTGCTCATCATCATCCTGTTCCCCGTCATCGGCGGGATCCTCTGGTTCCTCATCGGCCGGGGGAGGCGCAAAGCGGCCGAGCGCCGGACGATCGCACCCGATGACGACCCGGAGTTCCTCGGCAAGCTGAAGCTCGACCGGGACCAGGAGGAGCGCATCCGGCAGCTCGAGAAGGAGCTCGCCGAACTCGACGACAACGGACCCGACAGCGACCAACCCGGCCGACGGGATGGGTGACCGCACCGTCGCAGGCCCCGACCGCATCGCCCAGGGGTCCGGCGCGCCCGCTGACCCGTCGCGGGCGGTGGACGGAGTGCGATCCGGCGATACCGCACGCGCGGCCTTCGTCCCGACCGGCAACCCGGCGACCGACTTCTCCGCCGCGCTGTTGAGTGCCTTCGTGCGGGCCGGCGTGCGGGATCTCGTGGTGAGTCCCGGGTCGCGGTCGCAGGCGCTCGCGCTGGTGGCTGCCGAGCTGGAGCACAGCGCGCGGGCGCGGCTGCACGTGCGGATCGACGAGCGCGTCGGCGGGTTCCTGGCGCTCGGGCTCGCCCGCGAGACGGGGGCGCCGGCGGTCGTCATCACGACGAGCGGGACCGCGACGGCGAACCTCCACCCGGCCGTGCTGGAGGCGCACGAGGCGGGGGTTCCGCTGATCGTGCTGACCGCGGACCGGCCGGCCGAGCTGCGAGGCATCCGCTCCAATCAGACGACCCGGCAGGAC
>JAEWDJ010000016.1 GCA_023390155.1 Actinomycetes bacterium
CGTCGCGGCGGCGGTCGCCGACGGGGCGCTGCCGGTCGGAGCCGAGCACGGGCTCCCGCTCACACGCTTCCCGCTGGCCGAGACCGCCGCCGCCCACGACGCCGTCGAGGGCGGCGTCGTGGGCAAGGTGCTCATCGACCTGGTGTGACGGACGCCGCCGGCGTCACGGTGGCGGCAGGTGCGGCGTCGCGCCGGGCGCGCCTCAGCTGCACCACGAGAGCGACGACCGCCGCCACGGCGATCGCGGCCGCGTAGCCCAGCACGGTCGGCAGCAGCCCGATCGTCGCGATCAGCTCCCCCGCGGCGAGCGCCGGCACCCCGTAGGCGAGGTAGCTGACCAGGAAGATGCCGGCGAAGAGCTCTGCGCGCTGGTCGTTCGGCGCGAGCGGAGCCAGGATGCGCAGCATGGCCGAGAACCCGCCGCCGAACCCGGCGCCGGCGACCGTGGCCCCCGCGAACAGCATCGGGAGCGATACCGCGCCGATGCCCGCCCCGGCGAGCGCGATCCCGACGATGATCGCGACCATGCCCCACACCGTCAGGCGTCGGGCCGCGACGCGGGTGAGCACCAGCCCGACGGTCGCGCCGACCGCGGGCGGCACCGCCACGATCGCGCCGTTCAGCAGACCGCTGTCGAGGTGGAAGACGCCGTGCAGGATGGACGGGGACAGCCCGATGAACAGGCCGGCGAGCATCCACGTCGCCAGGAAGAGCGGGATGGCGCCGACGAACTCGCCGCGCGCCGCGCGCGGGATCACCAGCCGCGGGATGAGCGAGCGCACGGCGCCCGGGCGCCGGCCGACCGTCTCGGGCGACGCGATGACGACCAGGATGCCCGCGGCGAAGAGCAGCGCGAGCGTCAGGAAGACGAGCGTCGTCGGGGCGCTCGTGAACTGCACGGCCAGGCCCGTGAAGAAGGCGCCGAGGGCGATCCCGCCGACCGGGGCGGTGCTGCCGATGGTCGCGCCGAGCTTCTTGCGGCGCTCGGGAGCGAGCTCCACCAGTGCGGCCGTGAAGGTGCTCATGGCGGCGCCGGTCGCGACGCCCTGCACCGAGCGTGCGGCGATGATCCAGCCGATGTCCGTAGCGGCGAGGAACATCAGCATCGCGACCACCTGCAGCGCGAGCGCCCCGATCAGCACGGGACGCCGGCCGATGTGGTCGGAGAGCGAGCCCGCGACCAGCAGGGTCACCAGGAGGGTGACCGCGTAGATCGCGAAGGCGACCGTGAGCAGCCACGGCGCGAAGCCCCACTCCTGCTCGTAGAGCACGAACAGCGGGCTGGGCGCGCCGACCGCCAGGGCGACCGCGACGAACGCGAGAGCCGTGCCGGCGAAGGCCGCGGTCGGGCGCAGCCGCACCGGCCGGCGGGAGCGGGCGGTGGCGCCGCCCGGGACGGTCGCGATGCCTCCGGTCGCCCGGAACTCGTCCGCTGTGGTCATGGCTGCCTCCTAAAAGCAAATCTGATTGCTTTAGTGGACTGTACGGGGTTCTGCCAGTTAAAGCAACCAAATTTGCTTTAAGATGTTCCCATGTCCGATCCCAGCTCTTCCGCCGACACCTCGGGTCGCCGCACCGGAGGCCGCAGCGCCGCGGTGATCCACAACGTGCGCACCGCCGTCGAGGAGCTCGTGCGAGAGAAGGGCAGCGACCGCGTCACGGTGCCGATGATCGCCGACCGCGCCGGCGTCAACCCGACCAGCATCTACCGGCGGTGGGGCGACCTCCCGACGCTCCTCAACGACATCGCCACCTACCAGCTCGACCCGTCCCGGCCGCTGCCGCAGACCGACAGTCTGCGCGACGACCTCGTCGGCTGGGCGCGGGAGCTCGTGGCGCACTACCGCAAGCCGGTCAACGCCGCCCTGCTGCGCGGTGGCGCGTCGAGCGCCGGCGAGCGGCAGTCCGACTGCCTGCGCAACCGCCGCACCGAAGCGGGGATGCTGCTCGAGCGCCACCCGGGAGCTTCGCTCACCGTGGACGAGATCATCGACGTCGTCATCGCCCCGATCGTCTACCGGGTGATATTCCTGCCCTGGACGCTCGACGACGGCACCGCGGACCGGCTCGTCGCCCGCCTCTTCCAGTAGCGTCCCCGTAGCGCCGGCGCGCTAGTCTCGCAGGATGGCCGACGACCGTTCCCCCGAGGTGCGCGCGGCCGCACGCTCCGGGTGGGCGGTGGGCATCGCGACAGCCGCCTACGGCATCTCCTTCGGTGCCCTCGCCACCGCGTCGGGTCTCGACGTGTGGCAGGCGTGCGTGCTCAGCCTCCTGATGTTCAGCGGAGGATCGCAGTTCGCCCTCATCGGCGTGCTGGCCTCCGGCGGCGTCGCTGCCGGAGGAACCGCGATCGCGAGCGCGGCCCTCCTCGGCGTGCGCAACTCCTTCTACGCGCTACGGCTCTCGCGCATCATCGGGCCCGGGCTCTGGCGCCGCTCCGCCGCCGTGCAGCTCACCATCGACGAGTCGACGGCCGTCGCGACCGCGCAGACCGAACCGCGCGCGCAGCGCACCGGGTTCTGGGTCACCGGCCTGGTGGTCTACATCGGCTGGAACCTGATGACCCTCGCCGGCGCGCTGCTCGGCAACCTCATCGGCGACGTTCGCGCCTACGGCCTCGACGCCGCCGCGGCCGCCGCCTTCCTCGGCCTGCTGTGGCCGCGCCTCAAAGCCCGCCAGACACAGGCGGTCGCCGTCGCCGCCGCCTTCGTCGCGACGCTGCTCACACCGTTCCTCATGCCCGGGCTGCCGGTGCTCGCCGCCGCGGTCATCGCGATCGTCGTCGGCGTGCTGAACCTCTTCGGGCGCCAGGACGACCCACCGCATCCCGAAGCGATCCCGATGGAGCGCGAGGTGGAGCCGTGACCACCTGGCACATCATCCTGCTCGGCTCCATCGCCGTCCTGGCCCTCAAGGCGGCGGGCTGGCTGGTGCCCCCGAAGGCGCTCGACCACCCCACGGTCGCGCGCGTCAGCGACCTGCTGACGGCCGCGCTGCTCGCCGCCCTCATCGCCGTGCAGACCTTCGGCGCGGGCCAGTCGCTGCAGCTGGATGCGCGCCTTCCGGCCGTCGCCATCGCCGCTGGACTCTACGCCCTGCGCGTGCCGTTCATCGTCGTGGTGCCGGCGGCCGCCGTGGTCGCCGCGCTGATCCGCCTCGTCGCCTGATCCCGCGCCCCGCGGTGTCGGCGGCGTTTCGTACAGTTCGGACGTGACCGCATCCTGGCATCCCGTGGCGAACGCCCACCCCACCGAGTGGGTGCTGCGCCAGGGCGCCGCCGGGGCCGCCTATGCGGTGATCAGGAGGTTCGCGTTCGGCGATCCCGGCCGCCCCGACATCTGGTTCCGGGTCGTCACCTGGGCCGCGACCTCGGCCGGCCGCGAGCTCATCGGCTGGTGCCGCACCCTGGAGGCCGCCGCCCAGGTGGCGTGGGACCACCGCTGCGCCGCCGAGTCCTGGCGCCACCACATGGCCTCGCGCCGCGTCGACGCGTCGGCGATGGCGACGCAGCGCCCGAGCGCGGCCGAACTGGTCCGCTTCTACCGCGCGGCCATGCGGCGGGCAGGCCAGCCGGCGCATCCCGCGCCCCAGGCG
>JAEWDJ010000114.1 GCA_023390155.1 Actinomycetes bacterium
CCTCTGGCGCGCCCGGCTGCACCCGCGCCTTCGCGCCGCCCAGCGCCCCCGCCGGCCCCCGGAACCGCTTCGCCACCACCTTCATCCCGCCGAACCCCAGCAGCGCGGGTGTCAGCGTCGTCGCCAGCAGCACCGCGATCGCGACCCCGAGCGCGGCCGCCACCCCCATCGTCGTGAGGAACGGGATCCCCGCGACCGCGAGACCCAGCAGCGCGATGATCACCGTGACCGCCGCGAACACGACCGCCGACCCCGCGGTGGCGACCGCGCGCGCGGCGGACTCCTCCGGCGGCATCCCGTGCTTCACCTGCTCCTGGTGCCGGGAGATGATGAACAGCGCGTAGTCGATCCCCACCGCCAGCCCCAGCATCAGCGCCAGCAGCGGCGTCGTCGACGCGATGGTCAGCCAGTGCGTCGCCGCGAAGATCAGCGACAGCGAGATGAACGAGCCGAGCAGCGCGGTCACCAGCGGCATCCCCGCGGCCACGACCGACGCGAACGTGAACAGCAGCACCACGAACGCGATCAGGATGCCGAGCAGCTCGGTCACGCTGATCCCGGCCGCCGTCTGCGAGAACACTTGCCCGCCCACCGCCACCTGCGACCCCGTCGGCAGCTGCTTCCGGAGGCTCGCGCCCGCCTCCTGCAGCGCCTCCATCGTCGACGGCAGCACCTCCGTCGTCGCCACCGCGAGCTGGATGGGCACCAGCGCGGCCGAGCCGTCCGCGCTCACGTTCCCCGTCGACGGTCCCGCGTACGGCGACGACGCGCTCGTCACCTGCGGGATGTGCCCGATCGCCGTCACCGCCTGCTCCACCGCCGCCTCGAACCCCGGATCCTCGACGCTGCCGCCCTCCGGCGCGACCGCGATCAACTGGGCGGAGGCACCGCTCACCTCCGGGAACGTCCGCGCGAGCGCGTCGAGCGCCTCCTGCGACTCGGTGCCCGGGATGCTGAACGTGTTGTCCGTCCCGTGGCTCAGCAGCGCGCCGCCCGCTCCGATCAGCACCGCCACCAGCAGCCACAGGCCGAGAACCCTCCGACGCCGCCGGAAGGCGACCCGGCCCAGCGCGTACAGGAAGGACGCCACGCGCACAATGTAGAGGGTTCCTCAGCTCAGCGGCAACGGCAGCGGCAACGGCGAGCGAGCGCGCTGCGAAGGCGCCCCCAGACCCCTTCGACCGCCCCCGCAGACGGGTCGCGATAGGATCGAGTGCAGCGGTCGTCCGTGTGACGCGCCGGTGCGCCCATCCATCGAGAGGACGTGGACAGTGCCCGCGATCGTGATCATCGGCGCCCAGTGGGGCGACGAAGGCAAAGGCAAAGCGACCGACCTCCTCGGCAGCCGCATCGACTACGTCGTGAAGTTCAACGGCGGCAACAACGCCGGGCACACGGTCGTCGTCGGGAACGAGAAGTACGCTCTGCACCTGCTGCCGTCGGGGATCCTGACCGAGGGTGTGACCCCGGTCATCGCGAACGGCGTGGTCGTCGACATCGAGGTGCTCTTCGAGGAGCTCGACGGGCTCATCGCCCGCGGCGTCGACGTCTCGCGGCTCAAGGTCTCGTCCAACGCGCACGTCATCACGCAGTACCACCGCACGATCGACAAGGTGACCGAGCGCTTCCTGGGCAAGCGCCAGATCGGCACCACCGGTCGCGGCATCGGCCCGACCTACGCCGACAAGATCAACCGCGTCGGCATCCGCATCCAGGACCTCTTCGACGAGAACATCCTGCGCCAGAAGGTGGAGGGCGCCCTCGACCAGAAGAACCACCTGCTGGTGAAGGTGTACAACCGCCGCGCGATCTCGGTCGACGAGATCGTCGAGCAGCTGCTGAGCTACGCGGAGCGGCTGCGCCCGATGGTGGTGGACTCGTCCCTCCTGCTGCACCGCGCGCTGGAGGACGGCAAGTACGTGCTGTTCGAGGGCGGCCAGGCGACCATGCTCGACGTGGATCACGGCACCTACCCGTTCGTGACCTCCTCCAGCTCGACCTCGGGCGGCGCGGCGACCGGCTCGGGCATCGGGCCGAACCGCATCGACCGCGTGATCGGAATCGTCAAGGCGTACACGACCCGCGTCGGCGCCGGCCCGTTCCCGACCGAGCTGTTCGACGAGTGGGGCGAGTTCCTGCGCGAGCGCGGCTTCGAGTTCGGCACGACCACCGGCAGGCCGCGCCGCACCGGCTGGTACGACGCCCCCGTCGCCCGCTACACCGCCCGCATCAACGGTGTCACCGACTTCGTGCTCACCAAGCTCGACACCCTGACCGGCATCGAGCGCATCCCGGTGTGCGTCGCCTACGACGTCGACGGCGTGCGCGTGGACGAGGTCCCGGCGTCGCAGAGCGACTTCCACCACGCGAAGCCGATCTACGAGGAGTTCCCGGGCTGGACCGAGGACATCAGCGGCGCGCGCACCTTCGAGGACCTCCCGAAGAACGCGCAGGACTACGTGCTCGCGCTCGAGAAGATGTCCGGCGCCCGCATCTCGGCGATCGGCGTCGGCCCGGCCCGCGACGAGATCGTCGTCCGCCACGACCTCGTCGACTGAGCCCCTCCCCTCCCGCAGGCCCAGCTAAGGG
>JAEWDJ010000138.1 GCA_023390155.1 Actinomycetes bacterium
GAACCGGGGCGGTTGGTGGCGTCGGGCCGCCGCCGGCCGCCTCGGCCCGCTCTCCCCACGCGATCGGGAGATGGCCGCGGTGCGAGAGCTGCGCGAGCTCGCCACGGCGGTCCTCGACCGCCGTGGCGGCAACCGCTACGGCGCCGTGGTGCCCGTGTCGGAGGTGCTCGTGCTGCGCGCAGACCCGGTCGCGTGGTCGGAGCTCCTCGCGCTGGCCGGGCTCGACCGCGCGGGGGACTGAGCCGCCCGGCTCCCATCCAGACCCCGACGGGTCGCAGCCCTCAAACCTCCGGCTGCGGCCCGTCGGTCCGTTCCCGGCGCCGCAGACGCACAGGGCCGGCCCTCACTCACCCGAACGTGAACGAGTACGCCGTCACCCCCGGCGGCAGCGTCACCGTCAGCGTCCCGCTCCCGACGCTCTTCGCCGACACCAGCTGGCGCGCGTTCGGCACGCCCGCCACGTGGAACGTCTGCGTCGTCCCGTCGCGCTCGACCGTCACGTCGCCGGTGCCCGACAGCACCATCTGCACGACCTTGGCGGTGTAGTCCAGGCGGATGCGAGCGGGCTGGTCCGACGGGGTGATGGACTGGGTGCCCACGTTCCAGGTGCCGTCGAGGGCGAAGCTGTCGGGCTTCTGCTTCGAGGGGAGTGTGTAGGCCTGCTCGCCGCTGCCGTAGCGCTCCGGGCCGGCGTAGTTGCGCACCTTGGTGTAGCCGAGGTATGTCTCGGGGGTGATCGCGCTGACCTGCGGCGTGTCGTCGGCGACCTCGGTGGGGGCGGGCAGCTGCACCGACGGGTCGGCCTGCTTCAGCAGGTCGCGGATGAACGACTCGGTCTGCGCGTAGTTGCCCTCGCCGAACTGGACGTTGCGCACCGTCCCCTTCGCGTCGATCAGGTAGTGGGCGGGCCAGAACCGGTTGCGGTAGTTGGTCCAGGTCGAGAGGGAGTTGTCGATGGCGACCGGGTAGGTGATCCCGAAGCCCTTCGCCGCCGCCTCCACGTTGCCCGGCACCTTCTCGAACGCGTACTCGGGCGCATGGACGCCGATGATCTGCAGCCCCGCCTTCGCGTACGCCTTCTCCCAGGCGACGACGTGCGGGATGGAGCGCTGGCAGTTGATGCAGGAGTAGGCCCAGAAGTCGATGAGCACGACCTTGCCCCGCTCCTCGTCCAGCGTCAGCGGCTTGTCGCCCGGGGTGTTGAACCACTGCTGGATGCCGGTGATGTCGGGCGCGGTGCCGCATGACTGGAGCGCTGTCGCGTTGTTGCTGCACTTCGAGAGCTCCTTGTTCTGGTCGTTGACCAGCCCGCTGAGGTCGAGCGCCTGGTTCACCTGGTCCGAGGACGAGAACTGGTCCTGCAGGGCCGAGGTGTAGTCCGGGATGAGCCGCTGCAGCGCCTGCGGCACGTTGAAGAGCAGACCGACGGCGAGAGCGACCATGAGCACGCCGCCGGTGATGCGGATCCCCTTCTGGTGCTTGCGGAACCCCTTCACCCGCTCGGCGACCCCGCGCCCCGCGAGCGCGAAGATGAGCAGCGGGATGGCGGCGCCGACCGCGAAGGAGAGGGTCAGCACGATCGTCTCCACGCCGATCCGGCCGGTGGACCCCGCGACCGTGATCGCCGCCAGCACCGGCCCCGCACACGGCACGTAGACGGCGCCGAGCGCGATCCCGAGCACGAACCCGCCGCGCTCGGTGCCGACGTTGCGCTGCGGGATCCACGAGAACGGCTTCTCGAGGATCTCCTCGAACCGCGGCACGATCAGCCCGATGCCGATCAGCACGAGGACGACGATCCCGGCGTAGCGGAGCACGTCCTGCGGCAGGTGCAGGAGCGCGAGGAGGAGCGACCCGAGCAGCGTGAACACGCTGAACGAGACGACGAGGCCCAGGATGACCTGGTACGGCCGCCAGCGGGAGGCGCCCGCCGCCCGGTCGCTCTGCGCGCCGCCGGAGAAGAAGATCACCGGCAGCACGGGGAGGATGCACGGGGAGATGCCCGTGATGAGGCCGCCGAGGAATCCGATCAGCGCGAGTGTCAGGTACATGCCCCGGGTTCGGCGGCGGGGTGCCGATCGGATTGCCGCGAGGGCTTCAGGGAATTCCTCCAATCCGATCCCGCCGGATGCTCCGAAGCCCCGTCGTAGCACGTCAACCACTGCACGAAGGAGTTCCCATCATGCGCACTTCCAAGGTCTCGCTCGCGGTCGCCGGAACGGTCGCCGCCCTGGCCCTCGCTCTCACCGGATGTTCGTCGGGCTCGGGTTCGTCGTCGTCCTCGTCCTCCGACTCCGGCTCGTCGATGAGCACCTCCACCCCGTCCGACTCGGCCACCATGGACCCGGCCGCCGACCTCGTCGGTCCCGGCTGCGCCGCCTACGCCCAGCAGGTCCCGGACGGCGCCGGCTCGGTCGCGGGCATGGCGCAGGACCCGGTCGCCACCGCCGCCTCCAACAACCCACTGCTGACCACCCTGGTCGCGGCCGTCTCGGGCAAGCTCAACCCGAAGGTGAACCTCGTCGACACGCTCAACGGCGGTGAGTTCACGGTCTTCGCCCCGGTGGACGACGCGTTCAAGAAGATCGACGCCGCCACCACCGACAGCCTGAAGACCGACGCCGGCGCGGACACGCTGTCGAAGATCCTCACCTACCACGTGGTCCAGGGCCAGATCGCCCCGAAGGACATCGTCGGCACCCACAAGACCGTCGAGGGCGGCGACGTGACCGTCACCGGCTCGGGCGACGCCCTGAAGGTCAACGACGCCAACGTCATCTGCGGCGGCGTGCACACCGCCAACGCGACGGTGTACCTCATCGACTCCGTCCTGATGCCGCCGGCCAGCTGATCCCGACGCACCCAGAACCACCGCGAAGCGCCCGGACCCGTGCCGGGCGCTTCGTCGTGTTCTCGGCCGGTCGGCGGCCGAGAAGTGGGCGCAGCTCTATCCAGCTATCCACGCATCCTCTCGCGCTGTCAATCCACTGACGGTGACACTTCTGACGGCTTCAGTGGTCCGCACGAGTACACACCGTGACAGCCACGAAAGGGAGCACGTCATGACGATGCCCGATGACCGGTCGGACGACACTCCGATCTACAACACGACACGAGACCAGGACGCGATGCTCGACCCGACGGGGGAGTCCGCGGACGGGACGAGCGAGGGCGAGGCGCTGCTCGGCGCGGCCGACGGCGTCCCGGTCGGCGTCTCCGGCGAGGTCCCTCCGCCC
>JAEWDJ010000441.1 GCA_023390155.1 Actinomycetes bacterium
GGACCGGACGCAGGCGGCCGTCCAGCCCGAGCTCGCCCAGGTGGACCGCCCGGGCCGCCGACTCCGCCGGAACGTCCCCGGCGGCGGCGAGGGCGGCGTTCGCGATCGCCAGATCGAATCCGCTCCCCTGCTTGCGCAACGAGGCCGGCGACAGGTTGACCGTCAGCTTGCGCTGCGTGAGCGGACACCCGGCGTTCACGGCCGCCGCGCTGACACGCTTGCGGGACTCCCCGAGTGCCGCGTCGGGCAGGCCGATGAGCACGAACGCCGGGAGACCCGCGGCGATGTCCGCCTCCACCTCGACGATGTCACCGCGCACGCCCGTCAGCGCCACGGCGAACGACCGCGCGATCGCCATCACGCCACCCCGGCGAGGTGCTCGACCACGGGTTCGGCGCTCCAGGCGTCGAGCACCGCGACCGCGTCGATCCGGATGTCACCCGGGACCGGCCCGTTCTCGCGGCACCATTCGGCCGCGAGCCGCCGGAGGCGGGCCTGCTTCGCCGGGGTGATGGCCTCGAACGGGTGCCCGAAGGCGAGAGAGGAACGCGTCTTCACCTCGACGAACACCGTCGTCGCCCCCGCCCGCAGCACGAGATCCAGCTCCCCCGCCGGACAGCGCCAGTTCCGGTCGACGACGTCGCATCCCGCCGCCTCGAGCCATCTCGCCGCCACCGCTTCGCCGCGGCGGCCGAGTTCGTCCTTGTCTGCCATGTGATCCTCCTGCGCCCAGCCTCGTCGGCGGGGCGGGCCGCCGCGGTGACGGCAGAGGATCAGTGGAGAGACGGCACCGGGGTCGGCGCTGTGGAGGAGGAGGCGCTACTCGTCGAGCGCGAGCTCCTTCGGGAGCTCGAACTCCTTGCTCGAGAGCTCCTCGATGTTGACGTCCTTGAACGTGAGCACGCGCACGGACTTCACGAACCGGTCGGCGCGGTACACGTCCCACACCCACACGTCGTTCATCGTGAGCTCGAAGTAGAAGTCGTGCTCGGTGTCCCGGCGCACGAACTCCACCTCGTTGGCGAGGTAGAAGCGGCGCTCCGTCTCGATCACGTACTTGAACTGCGAGACGACGTCCCGGTACTCGCGATACAAAGCCAACTCGACCTCGCGGTCGTAGTCGTCGAACTCGTCTTCATCCATCGTCCGACAAGTCTATGCCGCAGAACGGCTCAGAGCGGAATGTCGAGGGTCGCCGCATCCTTCAGCCAGGTGAGCCGGTGCAACGCGCTCGGGCCGAGCTCGGCGATCGCCGCGAAGTGCTCGCGCGACGAATAGCCCTTGTTGCTCGCCCAGCCGTAGCCCGGGTACTCGGCGTCGTGGCCGATCATCAGGCGGTCACGGTGGACCTTGGCGATGACGGAGGCGGCGGCGACCGAGGCGCAGTCGCGGTCGGCCTTGACCCGGGTGACGACGCGCGCCGGCCGCATCAGCGACGGGTTCAGGTAGTCGTAGTTGCCGTCGAGGATGAGGGTGCTGTCGCGCACCTCCGCCCCCTGCTCCTCGAGGAGCGCCAGCGCGCGGGCACCGGCCAGGCCGAGGCACTTCATGATCCCCAGCGAGTCGACCTCGGCAGCGGTCGCGAGCCCCACCGCGTGGAACATCGACCAGCGACGGCACGCGGGCTCCAGCGCCTCGCGCGCGGGCTCCGGGAGGAGCTTCGAGTCGCGCAGCCCGACCGGGATGCGCTTGACCGACGTGTCGATCACGACCATGCCGACCGCGACCGGGCCGGCGAGAGCCCCCCGCCCCACCTCGTCCACGGCGACGATGGAGGTCACCCCGTCGCGGTACAGCGCCTTCTCGAACCGCAGCGACGGCGTCACCGGGGTCATCATCCTGATCTCTCCTCCACACGTGCGAAGACTTCAGGATAGTCGTCCAGCCCGGTCCAGCGGTTCGCCGGCCAGCTGACCACGAACGCGCGGCCGACCACGGCGGAGACCGGGACGAAACCGTGACCCGGCAGCGCCTGGTTGCGCGACGAATCCTGCGACGCGTAGCGGTTGTCGCCCATGACCCAGAGCTCGCCCGCCGGCACGGTGACGTCGAACGCCAGCGTCGCTGCGTTCTGCTGCCCGGGCGGCACGAGGATGTACGGCTCGTCGATCGCGACGCCGTTGACCGTCAGGCTCCCCGCGGCCGAGCAGCACGTCACGCGGTCCCCCGGCAGCCCGATGATCCGCTTGACCAGGTGGTCGTCGCTGTCGGAGGCGGAGAGCCCGACGAAGGTGAGCGTGGTGTCGATCGCCTGCGAGACGGGGTTCTGCCGCACGGGGGCCGTGCGCGGCAACCAGCCTCCCGGATCGCGGAAGACGACCACATCGCCGCGGGCCAGCGGGAAGACGGACGGCTGCAGCTCGTTCACGATGATCTTGTCCTGGATCTGCAGGGTGTTCTCCATCGACCCCGAGGGGATGTAGAACGACCGGACCACGAACGTCTTCACCAGGAAGGAGACGAGGAGCGCCACGACGGCGATGATCGCGACGTCGCGTGCGAACCGCAGCGCCGAACGCCGCCTGTCGCGGTCTCGCCCCGCCGTGCGGCCCGCGCCGGCGGGAACCGTCTCTTCAGTCATTTAACCGCCTGAGCTCCCGGTCCAGTGTAGGACCGGGAGCTCAGGATGGCTGCGGCGAAGGGCCGCGCGAGTCGCTGCGAGAGGCAGCTCAGTTGTCGCGCTTCTCCTTGATCTTCGCCTTCTTGCCGCGCAGCTCGCGCAGGTAGTAGAGCTTGGCGCGACGGACGTCACCGCGGGTGACGACCTCGATCTTGTCGATGACCGGCGAGTGCACCGGGAACGTGCGCTCGACGCCGACCTGGAAGCTGATCTTGCGGACCGTGAAGGTCTCGCGGACGCTCTCGCCGGAGCGGCCGATCACGACGCCCTGGAAGACCTGGACACGAGAGCGCGAGCCCTCGATGATGTTGACGTGCACCTTGACGGTGTCACCGGCACGGAAATCGGGGATGTCCGACTTGAGGGACGCGGCGTCCACGTGGTCGAGGATGTGCATGGCTGTTCGCTCTCTGTACCCGCCGACAGGTCGGGGACGGATTCGGGGCCGCCGCTCGCGTGGCGAGGTCGGCCGTTCATTCGGTTGGGGTGTGCGCGAGAGGTGCTGGCTCCCCTGTGGCAGAGCCTGGCCGCGGCACAAGTGTCAATTCTGCCATGCCGACGGCGCGAACGCCAAAGCCGGGTCAGCGGTCGTCGTGCCGTTCCTCCACCACGATGTACTCCACCGAGTCGTAGTGCGGGTCGGGCCGGTTCACCTGCTGCGGCTGCGCGGCGCGCTCGTAAGCGGCGAAGGTCTCCTGCACGCGGGCGCGCATGTCGGTGACCAGCTCCCAGAGCACGAGCCAGAACGTCCCGAGGAAGAGGATCACCGCGAGGACCGCGAGCCAGCCGGTGGCGCCCGCCGGGAAGAACCCGAACGCGATGACCGCGGCATGCCACCCGGCGATGAGCCCGACGTCCGCCCAGGACACGGCGCGCTGGTCGCGCGCACTGCGCCGGGCGACCGTGATGCCGGCGACCGCGAGCTGGGCGAGGAAGAGGATCGGGCACAGGATCAGCAGGCCGAGGAAGCTCCATCCGCTCCCCTGGCTGAAGGCCGCCCAGCCGACGAGCAGCCACACGGGGAGCACCACGGCGGACGGGAAGAGCCACCAGTAGAACGCCTTGCGGATGATCACGCGACCAGCGTAGCCGCGCGCGGCTGTGCGGTGGCTGCGGGTTCGCCGAGGGCCGAAACGCGCTCGCCGCCGCGCCGCCGTGGAAGACTGGGACGGCCGCTGGACGAGCGCCCGGCGACGGAGGAGGACGACGTGATCGAGCTGAGGACGCCCGCGGAGATCGAGCAGATGCGACCGGCCGGGCGGTTCGTCGCGGAGGTGCTGGCCGAGACCGCCGCCGCCGCGAAGGTCGGCGTCAACCTCCTGGAGCTCGACCGGATCGCGCACGAGCTGATCCGTCGTCGCGGGGCGGAGTCGTGCTACATCGACTACCACCCCTCCTTCGGCGCGAGCCCGTTCGGCAAGGTGATCTGCACCTCGGTCAACGACGCCGTGCTGCACGGCCTCCCGCACGACTACCGGCTGCGCGACGGCGACCTCCTGAGCCTGGACTTCGCCGCGAGCGTCGACGGCTGGGTCGCCGATTCGGCCGTCTCGCTCGTCGTCGGCTCGGCCCGCGACGAGGACCTGCGGCTGATCGACACCACCCGGCG
>JAEWDJ010000191.1 GCA_023390155.1 Actinomycetes bacterium
CGCGGTAGCCGCGGTAGCCGCGGTAGCCGCGGTAGCCGCGGTAGCGGCGGCCGCCGCCCCGCTGTCCGCCTCGTCGTACGCGATCTCCGGCGGGAGCTGACGGAACCCGCGGGTGACGATCGCCAGCACGACGACCCCGATGACCAGCCAGCTGGCGCCGAGCACGATGGCGTTGACGTCCAGCCGGGTCAGGAGGTAGCCCGTAACGATGGCGCCGATGGCGGGGACCACGACGTAGAGCACGACGTTGAGCCGGTTGCCCTCCCTCCGCTGCCGGAAAAAGTACACGATCACCGAGACGTTCACCATGGTGAAGGCGACGAAGGCGCCGAAGTTGATGAACGAGGTGGAGGTCGCGACGTCGAGGAACATCGCGGCGAGCCCGACCACGCCGATGATGACGAGGTTGACGACGGGCGAGCGGAAGCGACGGCTCAGCTCGCCGAACACGCGGCGCGGCAGCGCGCCGTCGCGCCCCATCGCGAACATCAGCCGCGCGGCCGAGGCCTGCGCCGCCAGACCGGAGGCGAACTGTGCGACGACGAGGCCGGCGATGAAGACCGCGCCGAACACGTTTCCGCCGATGGTGATGGCGACATCGAACGCCGCGGACGAGACGTCGTGGAACTCGCCGCCCGGGTGGACGAGCTGCGTCGTGTACGAGACGAGCACGAAGATCAGCCCGCCGATGAGGGCGATGAGCAGGATCGCCCGGGGGACGGTCTTGCGCGGCTCGATCGTCTCCTCGGTGAAGGTGGTGACGGCGTCGAAGCCGAGGAAGGAGTACGCGGCGATCGCGGCGCCGGCGGTGACGCCCTGGAAGGTCGCGGCCGGGTTGACGAACGGACCGGCCGAGACGAGCCCGCCGGCGCCCTGGCTCGCCACGATCGAGCCGATGGAGAGCCCGACGAAGACGACGATGACCAGCACCTGGAAGGCCATCAGGATGTAGTTGGCGCGGTCGGCGACCTTGATGCCGAGCACGTTGAGCGCGGTCGTGACGAGGATGAAGCCGAGGATCCACAGCCAGCCGGGGACCGCGGGGAACTGCGCCTCGAGGTAGGCGGCGCCGATCAGCCAGATCACCATCGGCAGGAAGAGGTAGTCGAGCAGCACCGCCCATCCCACGAGGAAGCCGACCCGGGGGTCGATGGTGCGGCGGACGTACGTGTATGCCGAGCCGGCGACCGGGAAAGCCGCGGCCATGCGACCGTAGCTCGACGCCGTGAACAGCATCGCGATCAGCGCGACGAGGTAGGCGGACGCGCTGGCGCCGCCCGTCGTCTCGGCTACGACGCCGAAGATGCCGAGCACGATGAGCGGTGTCATGTAGGCCAGGCCGAAGAGCACGAGGGAGGGAAGGCGGAGGGTGCGCGCCAACGCGGGTCGCGCGGCGGAGGAGGGTGAGACGGTGGGCATGCCGGGATCCTTCACAGGAGGGGCTGACGGGGAGAGGAGGCGGTGGTCGGCGCGGGTGGCGCCCATGAGGCCGGGTCGATGCGGCCGCCGTACAGCGGCAGCGGGATCGCCGCGTCGCCGGGACGGAACTGCGACCACATCCGGTTGACGCCCGCGGTGCCGTGGTCCCGGACGCGGCGGACGTGGTCGAGGTCGAGGTCGAGACGGAGCTCGGCCTCCTCGTCGCCGGAGGAGGCGGCGAGCACGCCGCCCTCCGGGTCGACCACGAGGGAGCGCCCGCGGCCGACCGGTCCCGCGGTGTTCACACTCACCGTGAACACCTGGTTGGCGATGGAGTTGGCGCGGGCCAGCACGACCTCCTGCTCGCGGTCGGGCGTGGTCGTCTTCACGACGTTCACGATCACCTCGGCGCCGAGCCACGCCAGGTGCCTGCTGACCTCGGGGAACCAGGCGTCGTAGCAGATGTCCAGGCCGACGCGGCTGCCGTCGAGGTCGAAGACGACGAAGCGGTCGCCCGGCTCGTACGGCTCGAACGGACGCCACGGGAAGATCTTGCGGTAGGCCGCGACGAGCCGCCCCTCCGGGTCGATCGCCAGGGCGGTGTTGAACAGCTCGCCGGCCGGCCCGCGCTCGCAGATGCTGCCGGGGATCAGCCAGACGCCGTTGTCGCGGGCGATGGCCCCGAGCGCGGCGACCAGCTCGCCGTCGAGGGGGACGGCCGCGGCGTGGAGCGCAGCGGTCCGCTCGGCCTCCGGCAGGTGGTCCGCGCCGAAGAGGTGCAGCTCGGGATGCACGATGAGGCGGGAGCCGCCGGCGGCCAGGCGGGCGACGTGCTCGGCGAAGGGAGCGAGGTCCGAGCCGATCGGCAGGGGCGCGGCCTGGACGGCGGCGACGGTGAGCGTGCCCGGCATGTCGGACCTCCATCGGTCGGCGGATGAGAACTGGGAACAAAATAGATCATTTTGATCGAATTTGTCCACCCCGCGTCCGGATCCCTAAGCTGGACGCCATGACCGGCGACATCACCGGCCCGGGGACGAGCCCGGCCGCGCTCACCGGACCCGCGGTGGCCGGGATCACCCGGCTCTCGGCCGTCGACACGGTCCGCGCCCGGATCGCGCTCGCCGTCGAGCTCGGGCTCCTGGCGCCCGGCGAGCAGCTCCCCTCCGACGCGGCGGTCGCCGCCGCCCTCGACGTCAGCGAGATCACCGCCCGCCGCGCGGTCAAGAGC
>JAEWDJ010000207.1 GCA_023390155.1 Actinomycetes bacterium
CGCCAGGTTGGCGACCAGCCCGATCGCCGCCACGACGAGCATGGGGACGCTGTGCACCTCGGTCTCGCCGGCCATGAGCCGGCCGATGGCGCCGAACGCCACGCCGACGGCGACCACTACGAGGATGAGCCCGTTGATCAGGGCGCCGAACACCTCCGCGCGGCGGAAGCCGAAGGTCTGGCGGTCGGTGGCCGGGCGTGCGGCGATGATGGTCGCCACCAGGGCCACGATCAGCCCGGTGAGGTCGCTCAGCATGTGGCCGGCGTCCGCCAGCAGGGCGAGGGAGCCGCTCAACCAGGCGCCGACGACCTCCACGACCAGCACCGCCGACACGATGCCGATCGCGATCAGGAGGCGGTTGCGGTTGGCGGCGTGCCCGTGGTCGTGACTCATCGCTTCTACGGTAGACACCGAGCGCACCGCCCCGCCAGCTCTCCCGCTAGATAGGAATGAGTGCCGTTCTCAGCAGGGGCCGGACGGCGGGGTCAGCGGCCGGCGAGAGCGCGCAGGGCGGGCACGATCGCGGCGAACGCGCGGGCTCTGTGGCTCTCCTGGTTCTTCACGTCCGGTCCGAGCTCGGCGGCCGTCCGGTCGTGTCCCTCCGGCACGAAGATCGGGTCGTAGCCGTGCCCGTGGCTCCCCCGCGCCTGGCCGGCGATGCGCCCGGGCCAGCGGCCCTCCACCACGGTCGGCTCCTCGCCGGGGACGACCAGCGCGAGCGTCGCGGTGAAGTGCGCCGCACGCGAGCCGTCCGGCATGTCGGCGAGCTGGTCGAGCAGCAGCTGCAGGTTGGCCTGCGCGTCGCCGTGGCCGCCCGCCCAGCGCGCGGAGAATATCCCCGGCGAGCCGCCCATCACGTCGACGCAGATGCCCGAGTCGTCGGCGAGGGCCGGCAGCCCCGTGTGTCGGGAGGCCGCGCGCGCCTTGATGAGGGCGTTCTCGGCGAAGGTCGCGCCGTCCTCGACGGGCTCCGGGCCGTCGTAGCGCAGGATCTCGAGCCCCGGGACGGCGTCGCCCAGGATCTGCTGGAACTCGAGCGCCTTGTGCTGGTTGTGCGTGGCGAGGACGACGCGGACCATCGGGCTCAGGACTCCGCGCCGATCGCAGCCCGCTGCACGGTCGCGAGCTCGGTCGTGCCGAGGAGCGCGAGGTCGAGCAGCGAGTTCAGCTCGGCACGGTCGAAAGGCGCCCCCTCGGCGGTGCCCTGGACCTCGACGAACAGCCCACGGCCGGTGACGACGACGTTCATGTCGGTCTCGGCGCGCACATCCTCCACGTAGGCGAGGTCGAGCATGGGGGCGCCGTCGATGATGCCGACCGACACGGCCGACACGGAGTCGATGAGCGGCGTCGCGCGCTGGCCGATGAACCGGTGCTCCCGGCCCCACTCGAGCGCGTCGGAGAGCGCGACGTAGGCACCGGTGATGGCCGCCGTGCGCGTGCCTCCGTCGGCCTGCAGCACATCGCAGTCGATCACGATCGTGTTCTCGCCGAGCGCCTTCATGTCGACGACGGCCCGGAGGCTACGCCCGATCAGGCGGCTGATCTCGTGGGTGCGCCCGCCGATCTTGCCCTTGACCGCCTCGCGGTCCATCCGGTCGTTGGTGGAGCGCGGCAGCATCGCGTACTCGGCGGTGACCCAGCCGCGGCCCTTGCCCGACATCCAGCGGGGGACGCCGTTGGTGAACGAGGCGGTGCAGAGCACGCGGGTGTCGCCGAAGGAGATCAGGGCCGATCCCTCCGCCTGCTTGCTCCAGCCGCGCTCGATCGTGACCGGGCGGAGCTGGTCGGCGGTGCGCCCGTCGGCGCGGATGATGTCGGTCACGTGGCTCTCCTCGTGTGGGTGGGGGGGTCAGAGCGGAAGGTCGATCACGCCGGTCTGCACCAGGTCGACCCGCGAGACCTCGGGGCCGATGAAGCGGTGCGCCAGACGCAGGAAGGTGTCGGCGTCGAGACCCGTGGCCTCGTAGTGGATGGTGGGCGGCTCGGGCGAGCGGCGTTCCAGACCGCGCCCGACGAGCGTCCGGTAGACGTCCTTGGCGGTCTCGGTGTCGCTGGAGACGAGGGAGACGCCCTCCCCCATGACGTAGGAGATGGCGCCCTTCAGGAACGGGTAGTGCGTGCAGCCGAGGACCAGCGTGTCGACGTCGGCCCGGCGCAGCGGCTCCAGGTACTCGGCGGTCACCCGCAGCACCTCGTCGCCGCTGGTGATGCCCGCCTCCACGAACTCGACGAAGCGCGGGCAGGCCTGCGTGAAGAGCTCCAGGGTGGGCGCGGCGGCGAAGGCGTCCTCATAGGCGCGGGAGGAGATCGTGCCGGCCGTGCCGATGACGCCGACCCGACCGGTGCGGGTCGCCGCGACAGCCCGCCGCACCGCGGGCTGGATCACCTCGATGACCGGCACCGAGTAGCGCTCGCGGGCGTCACGCAGCATGGCGGACGACGCGGTGTTGCAGGCGATCACGAGGAGCTTGACGCCCTGCTCGACGAGGAGGTCGAGCACCTCGAGCGAGTAGCGGCGCACCTCTGCGATCGGCTTGGGCCCGTAGGGCGAGTGCGCGGTGTCCCCGATGTAGAGGATCGACTCGTTGGGGAGCTGGTCGCGGATCGCGCGGGCGACCGTGAGCCCGCCGACTCCCGAGTCGAAGATCCCAATCGGCGCATCCGTCACAGCCATCCAGCCTACCCCGCCGCCCGCGACGGCACGCCGGTAGGCTGATCGCGTGACCGAGTCATCCGCGCTCCTGACCGACCGCTACGAGCTCACCATGATCGACGCGGCCCTGCTGAAGGGCACGCACGATCGGGAGTGCGTCTTCGAGGCCTTCACGCGCCGCCTCCCCGCGGGGCGCCGGTACGGGGTGCTCGCGGGCACGGGCCGGCTGCTCGAGCTGCTGGCGGGGTTCCGGTTCCGCGACGAGGAGCTGGACTACCTGCGCGAGAACGCCGTCGTGCGCTCGGAGACCCTGGACTGGCTCGCCGGCTACCGCTTCTCCGGCACGATCCGCGGCTACCGCGAGGGCGAGGTGTTCTTCCCGGGGTCGCCGTTCCTGATCGTCGACGCGCCGTTCGCGGAGGGCGTCGTGCTCGAGACCCTCATCCTGAGCGTCTTCAACTACGACTCGGCCGTCGCCTCCGCGGCCGCCCGCATGGTCTTCGCCGCCGGCGGCCGCCCGCTCGCCGAGATGGGCTCGCGCCGCGCCAACGAGCGCAGTGCCGTCGCCGCCGCCCGCGCGGCGTACATCGCCGGCTTCGGGGCGACCTCCAACCTGGAGGCGGGACGCACCTGGGGCGTCCCCACGATGGGCACGGCGGCCCACGCCTTCACGCTCCTCCACGACAGCGAGGAGGACGCGTTCCGCGCCCAGGTCGACGCGCTCGGCCCGGGCACCACGCTCCTCGTCGACACCTACGACGTCGACCGGGCGATCGAGACGGCCGTGAAGGTGGCCGGACCCGAGCTCGGCGCCGTGCGCCTCGACTCGGGCGACCTGCCGAAGCTCGTCCGCCGCGTGCGCGACAAGCTCGACGCCCTCGGCGCCACGAAGACGCGCATCACGGTGACCAACGACCTCGACGAGTTCACCATCGCGGCCCTCGCCGCCTCCCCCGTCGACTCGTACGGCGTCGGCACCTCGGTCGTGACCGGGTCGGGCTCCCCCGCCTCGGGGATGGTCTACAAACTGGTCGCCCACCGGGCGGCCGGCAGCACCGGCGACTGGATCCCCGTCGCCAAGAAGTCCGACGGCAAGGCCAGCGTCGGTGGTCGCAAGCACCCCGTCCGCCGCCTGGACGAGCGCGGCGTGGCCGTGGCGGAGGTCGTCCACATCGTGGAGGAGGGCGACCGCCCGGACGACACCGGCCGGGACCTCCTGGTGCCCCTCGTCACCGACGGCGAGGTCCACCGCGAGCACCTCGGACCCGAGGGAACCCGTCGCGCGCGCGAGCACCGGGAGCTCGCCATGCGCGAGCTGCCCGAGCAGGCGTTCCGCGTCGGCCGCGGCGACCCCGTGCTCCCGACGGTGTTCGAGGGCGCTGTCGCCGAGCGGGCCTGATCGCTCCTACTCGTCCTGCAGCTTCTCGTAGATCTCTTTGCAGGTCGGGCAGACCGGGAACTTCTCCGGGTCGCGGCCCGGGGTCCACTTCTTGCCGCAGAGCGCCTTGACCGGCTTGCCGGTGATGGCCGACTCGAGGATCTGCTCCTTCTTCACGTAGTGGGAGAAGCGCTCGTGGTCGCCGGGCTCAACGTTCTGGAGGAGCTCCTCGAGCTCGCGGTCCAGCGTCGTCGCGCCGCCGCCCGAGGGGATGCCACCAGGTTCGGAGATGCTCGCCTCGTTCATGGCTCCAGTGTAGACGCGCGGATCAGGCGTTGCGCGTGGCGAAGGCCATCAGCTCGGGCCCGCGCCGATCGAACAG
The DNA here is from genome assembly GCA_023390155.1 of Actinomycetes bacterium. GTDB lineage: Bacteria > Actinomycetota > Actinomycetes > Actinomycetales > Microbacteriaceae > Leifsonia. Next base: position 4,417 of record JAEWDJ010000207.1, read on the forward strand.
CCGGGCCCCGGCCCACAGGCCGCCGAACAGGCAGGCGAAGCCGATCAGCACGGCCACCACTGGGGCCACGCTCAGCCAGAACGGGTTCACCGTGAGACCGAGCACCAGGAAGACCAGGACCGGCGAGGCCAGGATCACGATCGCGAAGAAGCTGAGCGACTGCACGAGCGCGGCGGACGCCCCGGAGGTCTGCGGCTGGGTGAACGCGCTGTCGCCCGGTTTGGTCGCCGGGTACGGGAACAGCACCGACGAGATCGACGAGAGTCCCAGGCCGATGACCAGCACGGCCCCGCTGAGGGCCGCGACCGACGGGAGGACCGCCCAGTCGCCGTAGGCGATGGTCGTCGCGAGCGACCCGACGGCGATCACCGGGATGCCCACCACCACCGGCGGGAAGATGCGCCCGACGCGATCGGCGATCCCGCGCGTGCCCGAGACGACGTGGAGCCAGATGGCGGTGCCGTCGAACGCGACGTCGTTGTGGGTGCTCCAGCCGAGGAAGAGGCACACCAGCGGGAGCGGGACGAGCGAGACGAAATGCGACGGCAGCCCGGCCAGGAGCAGGGCGACGATCACGAACACGGGGATGACCGGGATCATCACCAGCGAGACCCAGTACCGCGGGTCGCGACCCCAGTAGGTCATCGACCGGGCGGCGATGGCGGCGGTCGGCCCGCCCGAGAGCCGGCCGAACCAGCCGGTGCCGTGGTACGACCGGATGCGCGCCTCCCGCGGGGGCGTCACGAGCACCGTGCGGACGAGGAGGTCCCACAGCAGCCAGAGCAGCCCGACCGTCGCGGCGGCCACGAGCAGCTGCAGCAGGGCGGTCCCCCAGTCGCCCGTCGCGGCGGCGCCCGGCGCGCCCCAGACGGCCCCGAGCGGGGTCCAGGCGAGCCACGAGGCGGCATCGGAGAGCGCAGCGAGCCCGTCCCGGCCCCAATCGACGGTCACCAGCAGCAGGACGGCCGGCGCGAGCAGCACCAGCAGCAGGGCGGCGACCACGCCGCCGGCCTCGCGGGAGCGGCGGGTGGCGAGCAGGAAGGAGGCGAGGGCGGTGGAGACCCGGGAGGCCAGCACGCACGTGAGCACCACGAGGATCGCGCAGAACACCGCGATCAGCGTGGTGCCCGGATCCCGCGACCAGGTCACGACCGTCGCCGCGGAACACACGATCAGGACGAACGAGGGGATGCCGATCAGCCCGGCGATCAGCAGGCCGGTCGACAGCACGCGGTCCGGGATGCCGAACAGGGCGAACTTGCGCGGGTCCAGTGTGTCGTCGACCCCGAACATCAGCGGCAGGATCAGGAAGCCGACGACCACGATCGCGCCGATCACCACGAGCACGTCGCGCACCGCGCCGGCATCGGTCACCAGCCGCGCCGCGACGAGCGCGGAGACGGCGAGCACCGTGATGACGCCCCCGTAGACGACGCCGAGGACGAGCCCGAAGACCTGCCACGGGCTCCGCCGGAAGGCGTTGCCCATCAGCCGGAGCTTCAGTCCGAGAAACTGTGCAACCACTCCATGCCCTCCGCTGCCTTGCGCCCGCCCGCGAGGTCGACGAACCGCTCTTCGAGGGTCTGCTCGCCGCGGACCTCGTCGATCGTGCCGGCCGCGAGCACCTGACCGCGGACGATGATGGCGACGCTGTCGCACACGCGCTGGATCATGTCCATGCCGTGGCTGGAGAGCACGACCGTGCCGCCCGCCGCCGTGTAGCGCTGCAGGATGTCGACGACGTTCGCCGCCGACACCGGGTCGACCGACTCGAACGGCTCGTCGAGGACGAGGAGGCGCGGCGAGTGGATCATCGCGGCCGCGAGGGCGATCTTCTTGGTCATGCCGGCGGAGTAGTCGGTGACGAGACGGTCGAGGGCGTCCTCGATGCCGAACGCCGCGGCGAGGTCCGCCGAGCGGGCGCGCACGGTCTTGCCGCTCAGCCCGCGCAGGGTGCCCGCGTACTGGAGGAACTGCGCACCGGTCAGGCGGTCGAAGAGGCGGAGGCGGTCGGGCAGCACGCCGATCACGTGCTTGGCCCGGATCGGCTCGGCCCAGGCGTCGACGCCGTGCACGACGACCGAGCCCGCGTCGGGGCGGAGCAGGCCGGTGACCATCGAGAGGGTCGTGGTCTTGCCGGCGCCGTTCGGACCGACGATGCCGTAGAACGAGCCCTCGCGGACGTCGAGGCTGACGTCGTCCACCGCGACCGTGTCGCCGAAGCTCTTGCGGAGACCCGTGACCGACAGGACCGTCGGGCGAGGATCGGGCGCCGGAGCAGGGGCGGGCTCGGCCGTCGCGGTGGCGGTCGGCGTCCCCTTCCCCGCGGCTGTCGCGCGTGTCTTCGTCGTCGTGCTGCGCTTGCGCGGCGCCCGCGTGCTCGTGCCC
>JAEWDJ010000212.1 GCA_023390155.1 Actinomycetes bacterium
CCTGGGCTGGGGGGTCTTCGGGCGACTCGGTGCGGCCGGCGCTACTTCTTGGGCGCGAGCTGCTCGATGATGGCCTGGGCCACGTCGTGCATGGTGAGGCGGCGGTCCATCGAGGCCTTCTGGATCCAGCGGAACGCCTCCGGCTCCGACAGGCCCATTTTCTCGTTGAGGAGGCCCTTCGCGCGGTCGACGAGCTTGCGGGTCTCAAACCGCTGCACCATGTCGGAGACCTCGGCCTCGAGGGCGATGATCTGCTGGTAGCGGGCGAGGGCGATCTCGATGGCGGGGAGGAGGTCGTTGGGGGTGAACGGCTTGACGACGTAGGCCAGCGCGCCCGCCTCGGTCGCCCGCTCCACGAGCTCCTTCTGGCTGAAGGCGGTCAGCAGCACGACGGGGGCGATGTGGCCCTTCGAGAGGCGCTCGGCCGCCGAGATCCCGTCGAGCTGGGGCATCTTGACGTCCATGATCACCAGATCGGGGCGCAGCTCGGTCGCCAGGGCGACGGCGGTCTCGCCGTCACCGGCCTCCCCCACGACCTCGAATCCGTTGTCGCGCAGGGTCTCGACGATGTCGAGGCGGATCAGCGATTCGTCCTCCGCCACGACCACGCGGCGGGGGGCGGTTGGGGTGGTTTCCTGGTCAGTCACGCATGAAAGCCTACGGTATTGTTCAGGTGTTGTTGTGCGCCGCTGTGGCGGAATGGCAGACGCGGAGCACTCAAAATGCTTTGTCCGGAAGGGCGTGTGGGTTCGAGTCCCACCAGCGGCACGACGAAGAACCTCGCGACGACCGGTCGGCATCGGGCCCGGTCGGGTCTCGCGGGACGCCGTCAGATCCGGGCGCCCACGACCGATGCAGCGAAGCGGCGTGCGCGCTCGCCCAATCCGGAGATCCGGTCGGCGACGACGGCCTCCGCGTCGAAGCCGACGAACTGCGGCGGCGGCGTGCGCCGGACGTTCACGCTGCAGTCGAACTCCGAGCAGACGTGGGTGCCGACCGTGTCTCCGTTGCGCCCGGCCTGGCCGGCGCGACGGGCCGACCAGAAGTAGACGTCGCGCGGATAGTGGACGTCTTGGCACCACCCGCACATCGACGGCGCGTGCGAGCGCATCGACGCCTCCGAGGCCCGCAGCAGGATGCCGACCGGCCCGTCGTCCGTGGGGATGACGACATAGCCGCGCTGGGGCAGCCGCGGGTCGCGCCAGCCGAGGTATTCCCGGCGCGCCCAGTCGATCTCGTGCATCCCGGGCGGCAGGGGCATGTCGTCGGCCTCGCTCCGGGTGCAGTTGACGAACGAGTCGCGGATCTGCTGTTCGGTCAGGCTCTCCATGTCCACCTCCGCCTTCCATGCTCGCACAGCTTGACGTTGACGCCGGGGTCAGGGCTTAGCGTGCCGACATGACAACGATCGACAGCGTCACCGACGCCACCTTCGCCGCCGAGGTGCTCTCGGCCCCCGGCACCACCCTCGTCGAGTTCTGGGCCGAATGGTGCGGCCCGTGCCGCGCGCTCACCCCCGTGCTCGAGCAGGTCGCGAGCGAACACCGGGGCGCTCTGCGCGTCGTCAAGATCAACGCCGACGACAACCCGGCCACCGCGGCCGCCTATCACGCCCTAACTCTCCCGCTCATGAAGGTCTTCCGGGACGGCGAGCCCGTCGGCACCATCGTCGGGGCGAAGCCCAAGCCGGCGATGGACATGGCCCTGGCGCCGTACCTGCCCTGACGCGACGGCGGTCGCCCGCCCGCCGCTCACGTGAGATGGTCGTAGGCGCCGCTGACCCAGCCGATGTAGCGATCCGCGGAGCGGAGCACAGCCTCCCGCGCTCCGCTCGGGACGCGGTTGCCGAGATTGCCGTACATACGCTCGAACGGCAGCTCGCAGACGGTGTCGGCCACGCGCCGCACGACCGCCGCCGACAGCGGGATGTCGTTGGGGAAGCTGCGCTGGAACGTGACCCAGCGCTCGGAGGGCCCGGGGAAGACCGTGTCGCCGCTCAGCACGACCCCGCGGTCCCAGTGCACGATCGCACTGCCGGGGAAATGGCCGCCGATCGTCCGCAGCAGGACGCCGGGCAGCACCTCCACCTCCCCGCTCCAGTCGCGGATGCGGTCGGACTCGCGCTGCACCCACGACCGGTCCGCCGCGTTGACGAGCACGGGCGGCTCGCCGAGCATCCGCGACCAGGTCGTCTGCGCGCCGAACATGTGCGGGTGGCTGGAGGCGATGACGGCGGCACCGCCCAGGTCGAGCACGGCGGCCGCCGCTGCCTCGTCCACGTAGCCGGTCGGATCCCAGAGGAGGTTGCCCTCGGGCGTCCGCAGCAGCAGGGCCTGCTGCCCGATGCCGATACGCGGCTCGCTCCGCAGGCCGTACAGGTCGGGCTCGAGCTCGCTGACGACGATCCGCTCTCCCTCGCGCTGGAGGCGCTGGAGCGTCGTCCACCGCTGCCCCTCGGGCGGGACGTACTGCCGCTCGTCCTCGCAGATCGGGCAGGAGGCGGGCGGAGCCTCCCCCGCCGGCTGCTCCACCGCGCACGCGACGCACAACCAATCGGCCATGCAGCGGACTGTAGACGGAATACGCCCGGGCCGCCACGCCTTGCACTCGGCGTGAAGAAGATCGGATTCCTCTCGTTCGGCCACTACCAGGAGGTGCCCGGCTCCGTCGTCCGCACGGCGGGTGACGCGCTTCGCCAGACCATCGAGCTCGCGGTCGCGGCCGAGGAGCTCGGCGCCGACGGCGCCTTCGTGCGCGTGCACCACTTCGCGCCCCAGCTCGCATCGCCGTTCCCGCTCCTGGCGGCCATCGGCGCGCGGACCAGCCGCATCGAGATCGGGACCGGCGTCATCGACATGCGCTACGAGCACCCCCTCTACATGGCCGAGGATGCGGCGGCCGCCGACCTCATCAGCGAGGGGAGGCTGCAGCTCGGCGTCAGCCGCGGATCACCCGAGACCGCGCTGCGCGGCTACGAGTCGTTCGGCTACCTCCCCGACGAGGGCGAGACCGACGCCGACCTCGCCCGCCGGCACACCGAGCTCTTCCGCGCGGCCATCGCCGGCGCCGGCATCGCGCAGGCGAACCCGCAGATGACCGGCCGCACCGGCGCGCTCGCCATCGAGCCGCAATCGCCCGGCCTCGGCGACCGCATCTGGTGGGGCTCCGGCACCCGGCAGACCGCGGTGTGGACCGCCGAGCAGGGCATGAACCTCATGAGCTCGACCCTGCTGACCGAGGACACCGGGGTCGCGTTCTCCGACCTCCAGGCCGAGCAGATCCAGCTGTACCGCGACGCGTGGAAGGCGGCAGGCTGGGAGCGCGAGCCCCGCGTCTCCGTCAGCCGCAGCATCATGCCGATCACCACCGACCTCGACCGGCGCTACTTCGGCGCCTCGGCACAGGCCGACCGCCGCGACCAGGTCGGCCACCTCGACGGCGGCCTCGCCCGCTTCGGCAAGAGCTACGTCGGCGAGCCCGACGCGCTGATCGAGGAGCTGCGCTCCGACGCGGCGATCGCGGCGGCGGACACCCTCCTCCTCACCGTCCCGAACCAGCTCGGCGTCGACTACAACGCCCACCTGCTCGAGACGGTCGTGAAGGAGATCGCGCCGGCGCTGGGATGGCGGGACTGACGCCGCCGAACCCGGCATGTACCCCGAACGGAGGCTGTGTCCCCCGCCGGAATCCTGACAGGATGGCATCGCTGCACACCCGAAACCGCAGCACGACCGTGTTCCGTTCGAAGGGTGTGCCATGCGCGTTCCGCGGCTCCGATCCTCCCTCCTCGGCGGCGCCGCCGCGCTCGCGCTCGGCGGGTCGCTGCTGATGACGGCGCCCGCCGCGTCGGCCGCCACCCTCACCGACGGATCCTCCGCCTCCGCGCTGACCGGGATGTGGGCGTGGGGCAACCCCATCGACCCGGCCGTGGACGCGCGCGGCGAGGGCGACCCGCAGTTCCAGCCGCAGGCGCTCGCCGCCTTCGCCAGTGCCCACAAGCTCAAGACGGTGTACCTCTCGGTGCCGTGGGCGGCCGACGAAGGGCCGTTCTCCAGCTGGCTGACCGCCTCCGTCACCGCACTGCACAAGGCGGGCGTCACGACCGTCGCCGCGCTCGGGGGCGACCCGGCCTGGGCGGACCAGCCGGAGCTCGCCGCCACCTGGACCCGATCCGCGCTCGCCGCGGCTCCCTTCGACGCCGTCCAGCTCGACGTCGAGCCCTGGGTGGACGCCCAGGAGGACGAGCTGCCCGGCATCGTCGCCAAGCTCGCCACGATGTACGACACGGCGGCACAGGCGGCCGGAACGGTCCCGGTCGGAGCCGACCTCCCGTGGTGGCTGGCGGCGAAGGCGAACCCGGCGGGTGGGACGCTGTTCGATGCGCTCCTGCCGCACGTCCGGTCCGTCGCGATCGTCGCGTTCGTCGACCATGCCCGCGGTGACGACGGCATCATCGCCCTCGCACGGCCGGCGGCGACCGCCGCGAGCGCCCGGAGGATCCCGTTCAGCATCGGCGTGGAGACCGACACCCCGGAGGTGGCCGGCGGCCCCGCGGCGACGTTTGGCGACGACACCGTCAGCCTGCTCGAGTCGCAGACGGCGCTGGTGCGCACGGCCTTCGCCGGGCTGGCCGGCTACCGCGGCGTCACGGTGGAGCACCTGCTCAGCTGGCAGGCGCTGATCGCGAAGTAGGTCCGGCCGGTCAGCCGGCGTCGGCCGCGGCTTCGAGTGCCGCGATGTCGATCTTGCCCATCTGCAGCATCGCCTCGTTCACCCGGCGGGCCCGCCCGGGATCGGGGTCGCGCTGGAGCTCCAGCAGTCGCTTCGGCGTGATCTGCCAGCTGAGCCCCCAGCGGTCCTTCAGCCAGCCGCACTGGCTCGGCGCACCGCCGTCCGCGATGAGCGCCTCCCAGAGCCGGTCGACTTCGGCCTGGTCGTCGCAGAGGACCATGATCGAGATCGCCTCCGTGAACGGGAACATCGGACCGGCGTCCATCGCGAGGTACTCGACGCCGGCCAGCACGAACGAGACGACCGTCGGGCCGCCTTCACCGCCCATGCGGTCGACCGAGAGCACCCGGGAGTTCGGCAGCAGCGAGACGTAGAGCCGGGCCGCCTCCTCCGCTGCGTCGTCGTACCAGAGGAATGTCGTCGCCTTCTGCATCGCCTGCTCCTTCGCGTCGCGGTGCGGCCCATCGTACGCGGCGGGTAGCGTTGCGGTGTGTTCACCTCCTACATCGCGATCGGCGACAGCTTCACCGAGGGCGTCGGCGACGACCTCCCCGACGGCCGGGTGCGCGGCTGGGCCGACTTCGTCGCCCTCGGCCTCGCGGCCGCCTCGCCGGAGCCCGTCCGCTACGCCAATCTCGCGATCCGCGGCCGCAAGCTCGGGCCGATCGTCGCCGAGCAGGTCGAGCCCGCGATCGCGCAGCGGCCGCAGCTCGTCAGCCTGAACGGCGGCGGCAACGACATCATGCGCCCGCGCGTCGCCATCCGGGACGTCGCCCGCGTCCTCGTGGACGCGGCGG
>JAEWDJ010000237.1 GCA_023390155.1 Actinomycetes bacterium
CGCCTGGGCCGAGTCCGTACGCCACACGCTCGACGGGTGCGCGGGAGCGGCGGCCGCCCACCTCGCCGCGCACCCGGTCCCGGCCGCCACGGCGAGCTGGCGTCACCGGGACGACGCCTACCTCGCCCTGATCGAGCGGTGTCTCGGCGCCATCCACGACGGCGACGCCTACCAGCTGTGCCTCACCAACCTCGCCACCACGCGCTCGGCCGCCGACCCGCTCGCCGTCCACCTCCGGCTGCGCACGACGAGCCCCGCCCACCACGCGGGCTTCCTGCGGATCGCGGGGGAGACGCTGGTGAGCTCGTCCCCGGAACAGTTCCTGGAGGTGACCGCGGCCGGCCGGGTCCGTACGCGGCCGATCAAGGGCACGCGGCCGCGCGGGGCCACGGTGGCCGCCGACATCGCGCTGCGCGCCGAGCTCGAGGCCAGCGAGAAGGAGCGCGCCGAGAACGTCATGATCGTCGACCTCATGCGCAACGACCTCGCCCGCGTCTCCGAGGTCGGCTCCGTGGAGGTGCGGCACCTGCTCGCCGTCGAAAGCTACGCCCAGGTGCACCAGCTCGTGAGCACGGTCGAGGGGCGCCTGCGCGACGGCGTCGGCGCGGTGGATGCGGTGGCCGCGTGCTTCCCGGCCGGCTCGATGACCGGTGCGCCGAAACTCAGTGCGATGCGCATCCTGAGCGCGCTGGAGCGCGGACCGCGCGGGGTCTACGCCGGCTGCTTCGGCCTGCTGGGCCTCGACGGATCCGCCGACCTCGCCATGGTGATCCGCAGCATCCGCTTCCGCCCCGGCGACGCGCTGGAGATCGGCGCCGGCGGCGGCATCACCGCGCTCTCGGTGCCGGCCGAGGAGCTCGCCGAGGTCCGCGTGAAGGCGGCCGCTCTGTTCGCGGCGGCCGGACTCTCCCTGACGCCCGACCCGACGTCCGCTGGGAACGGACTGGACGCCTCCGACGTTTAGTAGTCTGGAGGCCCGGGCCGCGCAGCCCGGCGTCTGCTTGACCGCCCCCTCCCGCCGCACGAATCCCCGTCGCGGCGCGACCGCGGCGGTGCGATCGACACAGCGCTAGCGAGAAACAGGAGCCCCGTGGCACACGAGCACGATTCAGGGAGCACGCCCGTCGAGGGCGCGCAGTACGACTTCGCCGCCATCCAGGAGAAGTGGCTTCCGGTCTGGGACGAGCTGAAGCCGTTCTCCACCGCCGACCCGGACGACAAGCGCCCGCGCAAGTACGTGCTCGACATGTTCCCGTACCCCTCCGGCGACCTGCACATGGGTCACGCGGAGGCGTACGCGCTGGGCGACGTGATCGCCCGCTACTGGCGCCAGCAGGGCTTCAACGTGCTGCACCCGATCGGTTGGGACGCCTTCGGCCTGCCCGCCGAGGGCGCCGCGATCAAGCGCAACCTCGACCCGCGCGACTGGACGTACGACAACATCGCGCAGCAGAAGGCGAGCATGCGCCGCTACGCGCCGAGCTTCGACTGGGACCGCGTCATCCAGACCTGCGACCCCGACTACTACCGCTGGAACCAGTGGCTGTTCCTCAAGCTGTACGAGAGGGGCCTCGCCTACCGCAAGGCGAGCCAGGTCAACTGGTGCCCGTTCGACCAGACCGTGCTGGCCAACGAGCAGGTCGTGAACGGCCGCTGCGAGCGGTGCGACAACCTGGTCACCAAGAAGAAGCTGACCCAGTGGTACTTCCGCATCACGGACTACGCGGACCGCCTGCTGGACGACCTGAAGCAGCTGGAGGGCGCCTGGCCGTCCAAGGTGCTGAGCATGCAGCGCAACTGGATCGGCCGCTCCACCGGCGCCGACGTGCAGTTCGCGATCGAGGGCCGCGACGAGCCGGTGACCGTGTACACCACCCGTCCCGACACGCTGTACGGCGTGACCTTCATGGTCGTCGCGCCCGACTCCGACCTGGCCGCCGAGCTGGTGGAGGGCGCCCGTCCCGAGGTGCGGAAGCGCTTCGACGACTACCTGGAGGCGGTGCGCGGCACCACCGAGATGGACCGCCTGAGCACCGAGCGCGAGAAGACCGGCGTCTTCCTGGAGCGGCACGCGATCAACCCGCTGACCGGCGAGCGCATCCCGATCTGGGCGGCGGACTACGTGCTGAGCGACTACGGTCACGGCGCGATCATGGCCGTGCCGGCGCACGATCAGCGCGACCTCGACTTCGCGCGCGCGTTCGACCTGCCGGTGCGCGTCGTGGTCGACACGACGCAGCCGGTCACCGGCGCGCTGCCGATCATCCCGACCGATCCGGTGACCGGCGAGCCGGTGCTGCCGGACGAGGCGCACCTCGAGAACCCGTCCGAGACGGGCGTCGCGCTCACCGGGGAGGGCCGGCTGATCAACTCCGGGCCGTTCGACGGGCTGAGCAAGTCGAACGCGATCCGCCGCGTCACGGAGGCCCTGCAGGGCTCCGGCCTCGGCGAGCCGGCGAAGAACTTCCGCCTGCGCGACTGGCTGATCTCGCGGCAGCGCTACTGGGGCACGCCCATCCCGATCATCCACTGCGAGCAGTGCGGCGAGGTCCCGGTCCCCGAGGACCAGCTGCCGGTGCTGCTGCCGCCGGCCGAGGGGCTCGACCTGAAGCCGAAGGGCACCAGCCCGCTGGGTGCCGCCGAGGACTGGGTGAACGTGACCTGCCCGACCTGCGGCGGTCCCGCCAAGCGCGACGCGGACACCATGGACACCTTCGTGGACAGCTCCTGGTACTTCCTGCGCTTCCTGTCGCCGAAGGACGACACGCAGGCGTTCGACCCGCGCGAGGCCGAGAAGTGGGCCCCGGTCGACCAGTACGTCGGAGGCGTCACGCACGCCATCCTGCACCTGCTGTACTCCCGCTTCATCACCAAGGTGCTCTTCGACCTGGGGTCGATCAGCTTCACGGAGCCGTTCACCGCGCTCCTGAACCAGGGCATGGTGCTGATGGAGGGCTCGGCGATGTCGAAGTCCCGCGGCAACATCGTGAAGCTCTCCGAGCAGCTCGACGAGCACGGGGTCGATGCGGTGCGCCTGACCATGGCGTTCGCCGGGCCGCCGGAGGACGACATCGACTGGGCCGACGTGTCCCCGTCGGGCAGCGCGAAGTTCCTGGCCCGCGCCTGGCGCGTCGCCCACGACGTCACCAGCGCCCCGGACGTGGTGTGGAAGTCCGGCGACCCGGCGCTGCGCCGCGTCACCCACCGCTTCCTCGCCGACGCCCCCGGCCTGGTCGAGGCCTTCAAGTTCAACGTCGTCGTCGCGCGCCTGATGGAGCTGGTCAACGCCACCCGTAAGGCGATCGACAGCGGCGTGGGCCCGGCCGACGCCGCCGTCCGCGAGGCGGCCGAGGTCACGGCGATGGCGCTCAACCTGTTCGCGCCGTACACGGCCGAGGATATGTGGCAGCTGCTCGGCTACGACGCGTCGGTCGCCCTCGCCCAGTGGCGCAAGGCCGACCCGACCCTCCTGATCGAGGAGTCGGTGACCGCGGTCGTGCAGGTCAACGGCAAGGTGCGGGACCGCCTCGAGGTGTCGCCGAAGATCTCCGGCGACGAGCTGGAGGCGCTCGCGCGCGGTTCCGAGGCGGTGAAGCGGTCCGTCGGGGACAGCGAGATCGTCAACGTGATCGTGCGCGCCCCGCGGCTGGTCAACATCGCCACACGGCCGAAGGGCTGAGCGGCGTCCTCGCCTGAATCGATCGGCGGTCCTCCACAGGAGGGCCGCCGATCCTCGTTCTGCACCGATTCAGCGGGGAGTGACCGGTGAGCGGCTGCGCTTCCTAGCGTGGAGGGCATGCGACACCGTGCCGAGCCCTCCGACCCCGATGTGGCCGCCGGCGTGGTCGGCGGCGGAGTCGATGGCGATGTCGAGTTCGTCGCGGACCCTGCGCCGCGACGGCGGTTGAGGCTCGGCGTGGGGGCGGTCGTGGTGCTGCTTCTCGGTGCGTTCGTGGTGGCGGTGCTGACGCCGCTGTTCGCCCAGCGCGGCGTGGAGGTGCCGGTGCCCGTGGGGAGCGGGATCGGCGTGTCGGCGTCGGCGTCGACGTCCGGCTCTGAGGCAGCGTCCACTGCACCCTCGTCGTACGGTCCGGAGGCGGGGGAGTTGTTAGTCCACGTCTCCGGTGCCGTGGTCACGCCCGGGCTGGTCACGCTGTCCGCCGGAGCACGCGTCGTGGATGCGGTCGCGGCCGCCGGCGGGTTCACGCCCGAGGCCGATCCGGCGGGTGTGAACCTGGCGCGGCCGCTCGGCGACGGCGAACAGCTCGTCGTCCCGCGGGTCGGCGAGGTGCCGCCACCGGCGTCTTCGATCGGTGGCGGCGGGGCAGCGACCGGCGGCGGCGCCGGAAAGGTGAACCTCAACACCGCGCCCGCCGCCGACCTCGAGACGCTCCCGCGCATCGGGCCGGCGCTCGCGCAGCGCATCATCGACTGGCGCGAGGCCAACGGCCGCTTCTCCTCGCCCGACGACCTCCGCAAGGTGGCCGGGATCGGCGACAAGATCTTCGACGGCCTCAAAGACCGGGTGACGGTCTGATGCCCGACCTCCGCCTCGCTCTCCCGGCGGCAGCCCTGTGGACGGCCTGCGCCCTGGCGATCGGCGCGCCCGAAGGGAGCGCTGTGGTAGCGGCGGCCGCGGCCGTCCTGGTCGCTGTGCTGCTGGTGGGGCTGCTTCTCCGAGAACGGGCGATTCTGCAGAGCTTCAGTAGACGCTTGCCGCGCCCGGCGAGCCTACGCCGTGGTGGTCGAAGCCGTCACACCCCGGGAAAGCGCCGCCTGCGTGGAGCCGGGATGGCGGGGCTCGTCGCGGTGATGCTCGCGGCGGTCGCCCTGGGCTGCGCCGTGACGGCGATGCGCGCGCCGTCCCGGACGGCGACCGTGCTCCAGGAGGCCGCCGACACGCACCGCGAGGTCGCTGTCGCAGTGCGCGCGGACGGGCCGGGACGTCGTGTTGCGGAGGGGTTCGACGGTTCCGAGCGGTGGAGCTGGAAGGGGACGATCGTCGGCGTCGGAGCGGGTACCGACGGGGGAGGAGGCGCCGAGGACGGGAAACCAACGCTGTCGGTCCCCGTGACGGTGTTCGCCGGCACGCGCCCGAGTTCAAGCGGGGACGGCGACCGGAGCGTCGACGAGCGCGTGGAGGACGACGCCATCGTGCCCTCCTTCGGTGCGGTCGTCGCCCTCACCGGAGTCCTCCGGGCGAACGAACCGGGGGAGTCGACGACGTTCCGTCTCGCGACGAGCGATCCGCCGCGTCCGGTCTCCTCGGCACCGGTCTGGCTCGCCTGGACGCAGCCGGTCCGATCAGCGTTCGCGCATGCGGCCGCTGCGATGCCGGGCGACGGCGGCCTCCTCCTCCCCGGACTCGCGATCGGCGACGAGTCGAGCCTGCCGTCGGACCTCGACGAGGCGATGAAGGCGAGCTCGCTGAGCCATCTGACGGCGGTGTCTGGGGCGAACTGCGCCCTCGTCACCGGGCTGCTGTTCTTCGTGGCCGCCCGCCTCGGTGCGGGGCGCCGCCTGCGGATCGTCGTCGCGGCGCTCGGGCTGCTGGCCTTCGTGGTTCTCGTCGGGCCGGGTGCGAGCATCCTGCGCGCGGCGGTGATGGCGACGGTCGTCCTGGTCGCGCTCGCCCGGGGACGCCCGGCGGACGGCCTGCCCTCGCTTGCTCTCGCGGTCGTGGTGCTCCTCGTCCACGATCCGTGGCTGGCGTGGGACTACGGCTTCGCGCTGTCGGTCTTCGCGACCGCGGGACTGCTCCTCCTCGCGGGCCCGCTCGCACGGGTGCTCGCGCGCTGGATGCCGCGTGCGCTGGCGCTCGTGATCGCCATCCCGGTGGCCGCGCAGCTGGCCTGCCAGCCGGTGCTCATCCTGCTGAGCCCGACGCTGCCGCTGTACGGGATCGGGGCGAACCTGCTCGCCGAACCGGCGGCGCCGCTCGCGACGGTTCTCGGCTGTCTCGCCTGCCTCACGCTCCCGTGGGCTCCCGGGGTCGGCCAGCTGTTCGTCCAGCTCGCCTGGGTCCCGTCGTCGTGGATCGCCGCGATCGCCCGGACCTCGGCCGCACTGCCGGCGGCCGCACTGCCCTGGCCGGACGGGGCGCCGGGCGTGGTGCTCTGCGTGCTCGCCGTCGTCCTCGTCGCGCTGCTGGCCGGTCGCGCACGTCTGCCGCGGCTCGTCGGGTCGGTGGCCGCGGGCGGGCTCCTCATCGGTGTGACGACCTACGGGGGAGCCCTCGGCGGCTCAGTGGTGGCGGAGGCGCTCGCGCGGCCGCCGGACTGGCAGGTGGCCGCGTGCGACGTGGGGCAGGGCGATGCGCTGCTGATCCGCGCTGCCGGGGAGGTCGGGATGATCGACGTGGGGCGGGAGCCCGACGCGGCGGCGGCCTGCCTGGCGCGGCTCGGGGTGCAGCGGGTGGACCTCCTGGTGCTCACGCACTACGACGCTGACCACAGCGGTGGCCTGGCCGGCGTTGTGGACCGGGTCGGGCGGGCGCTCGTGGGCGCACCCGATCGGGAGGCGGATGAGAGAGTGCTCGCGCGTCTAACGGACCGCGGCGTGCCGGTCGAGCAGGCGCGACGCGGGCAGCGCGGCGCGCTCGGAGCGCTGAACTGGGAGGTGCTGTGGCCGCCCGGACCGCCGGGACCGGTGCCGACGGGCAACGACGGGAGCGTCGTGATCCGGTCGGGCGGAGCGGGGCTGACCTCCGTCTTCCTCGGCGACCTCGGCGAGGAGGCGCAGGACGAGCTCCTCGGCCGGGGCGACCTCGGCCCGGTCGACGTCGTCAAGGTGGCGCACCACGGGTCCGCCGACCAGAGCGCGGCCCTGTACGACACGCTCGCCGCGCGCATCGGCCTCGTGTCCGTCGGGAAGGACAACGGTTACGGCCATCCGACGCGCCGTGCGCTCGACATCCTGACCGGCGCGGGCACGGTCGCCGCGCGGACGGACCTCCAGGGCCTCCTGCTGGTGTCTCCTGGACCGGACCGCCCGCGGCTGTGGGCGGAGCGCTCTGCGGACGCCGATGCCGGTGGTCGCCCGTATCCTGGAAGGGAACGAGGAGGAACGTGGCGACCCGAAACACCGGCCGAGGCGGCGCGAGCCGTTCCGGGGCGAGCAAGTCCCGAGCAGCGGCCAGCGCGATCCCGCAGCTCGCGTGGAACCAGATCCGCCCGGCGCCGGTGGTGCTGGTGTCGGGGACGGAGGGCTTCCTCGCCGATCGAGCCATCCGCACACTCCGCGACGCGCTCAAGGCGGAGGATCCGAGCCTGGAGATCAGCGACGTCTCGGCGGCGGACTACGCGCCCGGCGAGCTGCTCACGCTCGCGAGCCCCTCCCTGTTCGGGGAGCCGCGCCTCATCCGCGTCGACGCCGTCGAGAAGTGCACCGACGCGTTCCTGACCGAGACGCTCGACTACCTGGCGGAGCCCGCGGACGGGACCGTGGTCGTGCTCCGGCACGCGGGCGGCGTGCGCGGCAAGAAGCTCCTCGACGCGATCCGCTCCGGCGCGGGCGGTGGTGTCGAGGTGGTGTGCGCGGACCTCAAGAAAGACTCCGAGAAGTACGAGTTCGCGCAGGCCGAGTTCGCGAATGCGGGTCGCAAGGTCACCCCGGGGGCGCTGCGCGCGATCACCTCGGCGTTCTCCGACGACCTCGCCGAGCTCGCGTCGGCCTGCCAGCAGCTGATCTCCGACGCGGCGGAGCAGATCACCGAGGCCACCGTCGACAAGTACTACGGCGGTCGGGTCGAGACGAACGCCTTCCAGGTCGCCGACGCCGCGATCGCGGGGCGGCACGGGGAGGCGCTGATCACCATGCGGCACGCGCTCGCCTCCGGCGCCGACCCGGTCCCGATGGTGGCCGCGTTCGCCAGCAAGATCCGCACCATGGCGAAGCTCTCGGGAGCGCGCGGCGGTTCCGGTCAGCTCGCGCAGCAGTTCGGGCTCGCTCCGTGGCAGGTCGACCGCGCCAAGCGCGACCTCCAGGGCTGGACCGAGGACGGCCTCGGGCGCTGCATCGAGGTGCTCGCGGAGACCGACGCCAACGTCAAGGGCGGCGGACGTGACCCGGTGTTCGCCCTGGAGCGCATGATCCGCATCATCAGCGCCCGCGGCCGCGGCTGACACGCCGGCGGGTCGCGCCTCGGCGCACGCGCGGCCGGACACGCGGCCTGGCATGCGAAGAGCCCCCGTCCTGGACCTCGGTCCGGGAGCGGGGGCTCTTCGCTGCGGGGCGGGCCCGCCGGGTCGCGACTCAGAGAGCGGCGACCTGCTTGGCGATGGCCGACTTGCGGTTCGCCGCCTGGTTCTGGTGGATGACGCCCTTGCTGGCGGCCTTGTCGAGCTTCTTGGCGGCGGTGCGCAGCGCCGCGGTCGCCTTCTCCTTGTCGCCGGCGACGATGGCCTCACGGGTCGCGCGGATGGCGGTCTTGAGCTCGCTCTTGACGGCCTTGTTGCGCTCTTGCGCCTTCTTGTTGGTGCGGTTGCGCTTGATCTGCGACTTGATGTTTGCCACGGATGGTTACTTTCGTTCGGAGTGAGTATCGGATGTGCCGCTCAGCGAGAGAGGGCGCCTCGCGGCGTTCGTGCGGTTACACCCACACGCAAGCCAACAAACCACTTTACCAGCGGCCCACCCTGGCGCCAAATGGCGCGCGCTCAGCTCGCCGGCACCGCCGCGGGCGCGTACGAGCCGGTCGCGATCTCGTCGACCAGCGTCGGGCCGTTCGGCTCCCAGCCGAGGTCGATGCGGGCCTTGGAGCCGCGCGACTGCTGGTCGAGCAGGAGGGCCTCGGCGAGGCCGGCCCCGAGGCGCTCCGACGTCTCCTCGACGGTCTCCGCCTCCACTCCGCCCGCGATCCCGGCCGCGGCTGCGGCGGCCTCGCCGAGCTCCCGCACGGTCGGGTTGACGCCGCTGGCGCCGAGGTAGACGGCTCCCGCGTCGCCGTGCTCGAACGCGAGCACGTAGAGGGCGGCCAGGTCGTCGACGTGCACGGTCGCCCAGTGCTGCGAGCCGTCCCCGATCAGGTGAAGGGCCGGCGCGACGCCCGAGCCGCGCGGGGCGTCCACGACGACGCGCGCGAGGCCGGTGCCGTGACCGTACACGATCGAGGGCACCACGACGATCCCGCGGACGCCCTCCGCGCCGAGGACGACGGCCTCGTTCGCACCGCGCCACGCGGTGAGCGCCGGGGGCGCGGCGGGGGTGTCCTCGGTGATGTCGGCGTTGGAGCCGTAGGTCCAGATGCCGCCGGTGTGCACGAACGGCTTGTCGCTGCCCTCCAGGCCGCGCAGCACCGCGGCGATGAAGACGGGGTCGACGTCCTTGCCGGAGGCGAGGTGGATGACGCCGTCGCTCTCGAGCGCGGCGCGGGCGACGAGGTCGCTGTCGGCGGCGTCGCCGATGAGGGCCGTGGCGCCCGCGGCCTCCACGATCTCGGCCTTCGCGGCGTCGCGCACGAGCGCGGTGACGGAGTGTCCCTCCTCGATGAGGCGGGGGAGGACGGAGGTGCCGATGTAGCCGGTCGCGCCGGTCAGGAGGATGCTCATGCAGTCGTGCAACGCCCGTGGCCCGCTCCCATTCCCGCGAGCGTAGGCTCGAGCCCATGACCGCATCCAGCATCGCCATCGTCAACGCCCGCGTCGTCCCCGTGCTCGGTGAGCCGATCGAGGGAGGGACGGTCCTCATCCGCGACGGCGTGATCGAGGCCGTCGGCGCGGCGGACGAGGTGCGGATCCCGGACGGCGTCGATACGATGGACGCGAGCGGCAAGTGGGTGCTCCCCGGGTTCGTCGAGGCGCACGGCCACGTCGGCATCCACGAGGAGGCCAACGGCCCGGCCGGCGACGACACGAACGAGATGACGACCCCGAACACGGCGGCGGTCCGTGCGATCGACGCGATCAACATCGACGACGAGGGCTTCCGCGACGCCCTCTCGGGCGGGGTGACCTCGATCGTCGTGAAGCCCGGCTCGGGCAATCCGATCGGCGGCCAGACCGTCGCGATCAAGGCGTGGGGCGGTCGCACCATCGACGAGCAGGTGATCCGCGAGTCCGTCAGCGTCAAGTCCGCGCTCGGCGAGAACCCCAAGCGCGTGTACGGCGCGAAGAATGCGACCCCGAGCACACGGCTCGGCGTCGCGATGATCATCCGCGAGGCGTTCGTCGAGGCGCAGAACTACCGCGCACAGCGCGACGAGGCGGAACGCGAGGGCAAGCCGTTCGCCCGCGACCTGGCGAAGGAGACGCTCGCCCGGGTGCTCGACGGCGAGCTGTACTGGGATCAGCACACCCACCGCCACGACGACATCGCGACCGCACTGCGGCTGGCGGACGAGTTCGGCTACAAGCTCGTCGTGAACCACGGCACCGAGGCCCACAAGATCGCGGACGTGCTGGCCGAGCGCGACGTCCCGGTCATCTTCGGGCCGATGTTCACCTCGCGCTCCAAGGTCGAGCTCCGCGACCGCGCGATCGCGAACCTCGCGACGCTCGCCGCGGCAGGCGTGCGCGTCGCCATCACGACCGACCACCCCGTCGTCCCGATCAACTTCCTCGTCTACCAGGCCGCCCTCGCGGTGAAGGACGGCCTGCCCCGCCGGACCGCGCTGGAGGCGCTCACCGTCAACCCGGCCGCCTTCCTCGGACTCGACGAGCGCGTCGGCGCCCTGGTGGCGGGCCGCGACGGCGACGTCGTCGTGTGGTCGGGCGATCCGCTGGACGTGAACTCGCGTGCCGAGCGCGTCTTCATCGAGGGTGCGGAGGTCTACCGCTGGGAGGACGGCGCCGGCCGCGTCGTCGAGCGCGCCGAGCGCTTCGCCTGACCGCGGAGCGCCGGGGCCGTCACGGGCGAATGGGCGTTCATGGGAGAATGAGCGCACGATGTCACCACGAGCTTTGACGGCCCTCGAGCCCGCTGCCACCGATCCGGCGTTCCTGCGCAACTTCTGCATCATCGCGCACATCGACCACGGCAAGTCCACCCTGGCCGACCGCATGCTGCAGATCACCGGCGTGGTCGCCGATCGGGACATGCGCGCGCAGTACCTGGACCGGATGGACATCGAGCGCGAGCGCGGCATCACCATCAAGAGCCAGGCGGTGCGGATGCCGTGGCAGCTCGACGGCGAGACCTTCGCCCTCAACATGATCGACACGCCCGGCCACGTCGACTTCACCTACGAGGTCTCGCGCTCCCTCGCCGCCTGCGAGGGTGCCATCCTGCTCGTGGACGCGGCGCAGGGCATCGAGGCCCAGACGCTCGCGAACCTCTACCTCGCCCTGGAGAACGATCTGACGATCATCCCGGTGCTCAACAAGATCGACCTGCCCGCGGCCGACCCCGAGAAGTACGCGGCCGAGCTCGCGAGCCTGATCGGCGGCCGCCCGGAGGATGTGCTGCGCGTCTCGGGCAAGACCGGCATGGGCGTCGACGCCCTGCTCGACCGGGTCGTCCAGGAGATCCCGGCTCCGGTCGGCGTCGCCGACGCCCCCGCCCGCGCGATGATCTTCGACTCTGTCTACGACAGCTACCGCGGCGTCGTCACCTACGTCCGCATGGTCGACGGCAAGCTCTCGCCGCGCGAGCGCATCCAGATGCTCTCGACGAAGGCCACCCACGAGATCCTCGAGATCGGCGTCTCCTCGCCCGAGCCGACACCCTCCAAGGGCCTCGGCGTCGGCGAGGTGGGCTACCTGATCACCGGTGTGAAGGACGTGCGCCAGTCGAAGGTCGGTGACACCGTGACCTCGGCGGCGAAGCCCGCGACGGAGGCGCTGCCCGGCTACACCGAGCCGAAGCCGATGGTCTTCTCGGGCCTGTACCCGATCGACGGCAGCGACTACCCGGAGCTGCGCGAGGCGCTCGACAAGCTCAAACTGTCGGACGCCGCCCTCGTCTACGAGCCCGAGACCTCCGTCGCCCTCGGCTTCGGGTTCCGCTGCGGCTTCCTCGGCCTCCTGCACCTGGAGATCATCACCGAGCGCCTCTCCCGCGAGTTCGGCCTCGACCTCATCACGACCGCGCCCAGTGTGGTCTACGAGGTCACCACGGAGGACAAGAAGACCATCACGGTCACGAACCCCAGCGAGTTCCCGGGCGGCAAGATCGACAAGGTGGAGGAGCCGGTGGTGAAGGCCGCCATCCTCGCGCCCAAGGACTACGTCGGCGTCATCATGGAGCTCTGCCAGAGCCGCCGCGGAACCCTCCTCGGCATGGAGTATCTCGGCGAGGACCGCGTCGAGATCCGCTACACGATGCCCCTCGGCGAGATCGTCTTCGACTTCTTCGACAACCTGAAGAGCCGCACCGCCGGCTACGCGTCGCTCGACTACGAGCCCGCGGGCGAGCAGGAGGCCGACCTCGTGAAGGTCGACATCCTGCTCCAGGGCGAGACCGTGGACGCGTTCAGCGCGATCGTGCACCGCGACAAGGCCTACGCCTACGGCACGATGATGGCCGGCCGCCTGCGCGAGCTGATCCCGCGCCAGCAGTTCGAGGTCCCGATCCAGGCCGCGATCGGCGCACGCATCATCGCGCGCGAGAACATCCGCGCGATGCGCAAGGACGTCCTGGCGAAG
The DNA here is from genome assembly GCA_023390155.1 of Actinomycetes bacterium. Classification (GTDB taxonomy): domain Bacteria; phylum Actinomycetota; class Actinomycetes; order Actinomycetales; family Microbacteriaceae; genus Leifsonia. Next base: position 12,582 of record JAEWDJ010000237.1, read on the forward strand.
TGCTATGGCGGTGACATCACCCGCAAGCGCAAGCTCCTCGAGAAGCAGAAGGAGGGCAAGAAGCGCATGAAGATGGTCGGCCGCGTCGAGGTCCCCCAGGAGGCGTTCATCGCCGCGCTGTCGGGTGACACGGAGAAGAAGGACGCGAAGAAGTAGCCGCTACCGCCGCCGGTACCCGGTGATCACGACACCGCTGGCGGGCACCCGGTTCTGACGCCGTCCAGGGTGATGGGCTCCTGCACCACGATGCTGCCCATGCCGCCCTCCCGGGGTCGTGTGCACCGGTGTGGACGCTCGGTGGCACGCCCGCCAGCAGTCGCGTCCGGTTCGCGCTCGCGGGCGGATTGGCGGAGGATAGACACCATGCGTCGCTCCACCTTCACCGACCAGCCCGTCACGTACGGCGCCGTCGGCGGTACGCAGGCTCCGGATCTGCTCTACTACCCGCCGAAGGGCTACCGCCCGATGCAGAAGAAGGTCCGGCTCGGCTCCGGGGACGAGCGCTTCGAGATGGCCGTGTCGGCCCTGATGACGTGGGGTGTGCAGCGCGGGAGCGGCATCCTGGTCACCGAGGTGACCGAGGGCACCGGCGTGCAGTACGAGGGTATCGAGTACGACGCGGACGGCACCCCCAAGGGGATGCGCGAGCACCGCGTCGAGGAGGACGTGTTCGCCGACGACGGTTCGCCGTACATCCGCAACGGGATGACGGCCGTGCTCAAGGTGCCGTTCGGGCCGTTCAAGGTCTCCGCGCCGATCCGTGTCGTCTACGTGGTCGACGAGCCGTACGTCAAAGGCTTCGCGTACGGGACGTTGCACGGGCACCCCGAGAGCGGCGAGGAGGCGTTCCTCGTCGAGCAGCGGGAGGACGGCACCGTCTGGCTCGTCGTGAAGTCGCTGTCGCGGCCGTCGAACGGGTTCTACCGGATGGTCTCGCCGGTGCTGCGCATCGTTCAGAGCCGGATCACCACGAAGTACCTGCGGTCGCTGCTGCCGGCGCGGTCGGCCTGATGCCGAGCACGCTCCCGCTCGGCGACCCCGCACCCGCGGACGGCCTCCTCCCCGCGTCGGCGCTCGACGGCGCGGGTGACCGCGACTTCGGCGTCTACCTGCACGTGCCGTTCTGCCGGGTGCGCTGCGGCTACTGCGACTTCAACACCTACACCGCGACGGAG
>JAEWDJ010000279.1 GCA_023390155.1 Actinomycetes bacterium
CCCCCCTCCGCCGACCCGGCTTCCTCTTCTCGCTCGAGCGGATGCGCTCCGACAAGCGGATCACCTGGCTCACCATCGTCGGCATCGTTCTGGTGCCGCTCGTCATCGGCGGCCTGCTCGTCTGGGCGCTCTGGAACCCCACCGAGCGCCTCGGCGACGTCAAGGCCGCGGTCGTCAACCTCGACCAGCCGGTGAAGATCGGCGACCAGACCGTGCCGCTCGGCCGCCAGCTCGCCGCCGGACTGCTCGACAGCGAGAACGACAACTTCAGCTGGGTGCTGACCGATCAGAAGGACGCCGACAGCGGCATCGCCGACGGCAGCTACGTCGCCGTGGTCACGATCCCGAAGTCGTTCTCGAAGGCCGCGACCTCCCCTTCCGGTGAGGCGGCGGATGCCCTACAGGCCACGATCGACGTGCGCACCAGCGACAAGTCGAAGCTGGTGGACCCGGCGATCAGCCAGGCGGTGACGACCACCGCCACCTCCGTCCTCAACAAGCAGCTGACCTCGACCTACCTCGAGAACGTCTACGTCGGCTTCAACACCCTCCACGACCAGATCGGTCAGGCGGCCACCGGCGCCGACCAGCTCTCCAGCGGCCTGACCCAGCTCGCGAGCGGCACCCACCAGCTGAACGACGCCGCGGGACAGCTCGCGACCGGCGCCTCCTCCCTCTCCGGCGGGATCGGGCAGCTGAGCGACGGGGCGTCGGGGCTGGCCGACGGGCTGGGGACGCTGTCGACGAACATGACCACGTTCGCCGATGCGCTGAGCGCGGGCGCGACCCAGGCGAACGCGCTGCCGGCGGGTGCCGCGCAGCTCGCCACGGGGACCGCCGGCGTCCGGGACGGCATCAGCACCACCGCGGCCGGGCTCACGGAGCTCAAGCAGAACTGCGACAGTCTCCACCCCGGCGACCCGATCTGCGCAGGCATCCAGCAGGCGATCAACGGCATCACGCAGCCCGGCACGCCGCAGAAGCCCGGGCTGCTCGCGGCCGCCACCCAGGTTGCGACCGGCGCCCAGTCCCTGTCCGACAGCGCGGCAGGCCTGCCGGGTCAGCTCGCCCAGTCCGCCTCCGCCGCCCAGCAGCTCGCCGCAGGCACCCAGCAGTCCGCCTCCGGCGCCCGCCAGCTCGCCGACGGCGCCGCCCAGAGCGCCGACGGGGCCGCCCAGCTCTCCGACGGCGTCTCGCAGCTGGCCTCCGGCGTCGCGCCCCTGGCATCCGGTGCCGACCAGTCCGCCTCCGGAGCGGCGTCGCTGGCCTCCGGTCTGAAGACGGCGGTCGCGCAACTGCCGAGCTACGACAGCGGCGAGCGCACCAATCTGGCGTCGGTCGCCTCCGAGCCGGTGACGCAGAAGGACACCGGTACCAGCGCGTTCGGCACGACCAGCATCCCGCTGTTCGCCGCGGTCGCGCTCTGGCTCGGGGCGCTCGCCTCGTTCCTCGTGCTCCAGGCGATCTCGCGGCGGGCCTTGCTCACCTCGCGTGCTGCCGGGCTCATCGCGCTCGACGGGTTCGTGCCGGCCGCGGTGCTCGGCGCCGTGCAGGGCGTGCTGGTCGCGGCGATCATGCAGCCCGCGCTGTCCCTCGACGTCGGCGGGTGGTTCGGCTTCGCCGGGGTCGCCGTCGCCGTGGGGGTCGCGTTCGCCGCCGTGAACCACGGGCTCGTCGCGCTGGCCGGCGGGGTCGGCCGCTTCCTCTCCATGCTCGTGGTGGTGATCACGCTGGCCTCCGGCATCGTCTCGACCGCGCCCGCGTTCTTCGACGGAGCGCTCCCGTGGCTGCCGACCTCCCCCGCGATCACGGCGATGCAGGGGGTCGTCACCGGTGGCTCCGGCGTCTGGAGGGGCCTCGGCGGGCTGCTGCTCTGGGCCGTCTTCGGCTTCGGGCTCGCCCTCATCGCCATCGCGCGCAGGCGCGTGGTCCGCGCGGCTCAGCTGCTCCCGGCGGAGTAGGCCGCCCGCCGCTCAGACGGTGGCGGCCAGGGCGAGCGTCGCGAGCACCACGGTCACCGGCGCGACGATCAGGCCGAGCAGCACGTAGCGGCTCCAGCGCAGCTCCACGTCGAACGACGTGAGCCGCTGGTGCCAGAGCAGCGTCGCCAGCGAGGCCCACGGGGTGATCAGCGGGCCGGCGTTGACGCCCACGAGCAGCGCGGCCAGGCGCACCGGGGAACCGGCGACCGGCTCGAGCGCGAGGTAGGCGGGCAGGTTGTCGATCGCGTTCGCGCCGACCATCCCGGTCAGCGAGAGCCGGAGGAGCGCGAGCGGCGACTCCCCCGTGCCCGACACGACCGCGAGCAGCTCGCCCAGGCCGAGCGCGTGCAGGGCCTCGATGAAGAGGAACAGCCCGGAGGCCAGCACGACCAGCTGCCACGGCAGGAGCCCGAAGCGCAGCACCGACCGCCGCCGGACGAGGAACACCGCGCCGAGCACCAGGGCCGCCGCGGTCGCGGGGAGCCACACGGGCAGGCCGGAGACGAGGAGCGGCACCAGCGCGACCACCACGACGGCGCTGCTGACGAACAGGACGCGGTCGCCGACCGCCTCCTCCTCACCCGGCTCGTAGCGGACGAGGAGCGTCCGCCGGGCCACCACGAACACGGCGACCATCGGCACGATCATCGCGACGACGGCCGGCGCCCACATCAGGGCGGCGAACGCGGCCGGCGACGGGTCGCCCATCGTGTGCTGGGCCAGCAGGTTGGTGAGGTTCGACACCGGCAGGAGCAGGGAGCCGGCGTTCGCCATCCACACGGTCGTGAGCGCGAAGGGCAGGGGGTTGAGCCCCACGTGACGCGCGAGCACGATCACGACCGGGGTCAGGAGCACGGCCGTCGTGTCGAGCGAGAGGAACACCGTGCACGCGGCGGCCACCAGCACCACGAGGAGCCAGAGCACCCACGCGCGCCCCCGCCCCCAGCGCGCCGTGCGCTGGGCCACCCAGGTGAACAGCCCCGCCTCGGCCGCGAGCTCGGTGACGACCGTCACCGCGATCACGAAGAGCAGGATCGGCCACACGCGGTCCCAGAGCTCGCCGACCTCGGGCAGCGGGAGGATGCCGGTGACCACGGCGACCGCGCCGAGCACCAGGAGGACGGCTCCGACGACGGCAGTGCGCATACCGGTCCTTTCGACGTGGCCGGGTCCCTCCCGCGCCTCAGGCAGCGTACGCTACGGGAAGAGCGGAAGGATGCGGATGCGCAAGTACGTCTTCAACGGTGCGGTGATCTCGGCCCTCATCGGCCTCTGGACGACCATCCAGTCGACCAGGAGCGGGGTGCGCGACTGGCGTGTGCCGCTCCTCTGGATCAACGCGGGCATCTCCCTGGTGATCGCCATCGGCGCCGTCATCGAGGAGTCGAAGGAGGCCGCCGAGCGCGACGCGAAGCCCCTCGGCACCCGAAAAGGCTCCTGACCGCGGAATTCCGCTGATCAACCGGCGTGTCCGCGCCGGAGACAACCCGTTCCTCCCCGACACTGGTAGCGACGGAGAGCCAGGGAAGGGGTATCGCGATGTTTGGACGTAGGCGGCACGCCGCCGCCGAGGTTCCGGCGGCGCCGGTTCCTCAGCTGACGGATGCGCAGATCCTGCAGATCGTGCACGGCAAGATCGCCGAGCTGATCGGCGAGGACGGCGAGTGGACGGTGTCGCGCCGTTCGACGGACGACACCGACACGATCTTCCACTCCGTGCTCGCGCAGTCGGTGTCGGTCGGCATCGCCGCCGCACTCGTCGACGCCCGCCGTCGGCTCGAGGCCGGAGAGGCCCCCGCCTCCCCGCAACCGCAGCACCTCGCCCGCCCCCAGGAGGCGCCTGTCGCCGAGGCGGCCGTCGAGCCGGTCGAGACCGAGGAGCCCGCCGCGTTCGGCTGGGAGCCCGCCCCGATCACCGTCTGGACCGACCTCCGCAAGCCCGTCACCGGCGAGATCCCGGCCGTGACGGAGCGCAACGCGGCCTGAGCGCGTCGCGGCCGCCCGGCCGCACCCTCCTCAGCCGATCCGTTTCCACGACGCCGGGCCCTCCGACCCGGCGCGGTAGCTCTGGAGCGGCACCTCGTCCTTGGCCCACTCCGTCAGCACCGGCGCGACGATCCGCCAGCAGTCGACGGCCGTGTCCGCACGCACCGACAGCGCCGGGTCGCCGTCCAGGATGCCCTCCAGCACTTCGCCGTAGGCGAGCAGCTGACCGGGACCGAACTCGGCCCGCAGGGCGGCGCGCTCGATCTCGAACGGGTCGCCCGGCCCGTTGATGTTGATCTCCAGGGACATCTCGTCCGGCGCGAGCATCACCCGGAGCCGGGTGGGCTCCCGGGTGCCCTTCAGTCCCTTCGGGATGTGCCGGGCCGGCTTGAAGGTGACGACGACCTCCCGCCGCCGCTCCCCCAGCGCTTTGCCGGAGCGGAGGGTGAACGGCACGCCGGCCCAGCGCCAGGTGTCGATCTGCACGGTGACCTCGGCCAGCGTCTCGGTGTGCCGCGACGGATCCACCCCCTGCTCCTTCGCGTACGACGGGACCGGCTTCCCCTCGACCTCGCCCGCCGTGTACCGGGCGCGCCGGCTCGACTCCACCGGGCTGTCCTTCCACACCCGGGTGGCCCGGAGCACGGCGGCCTTCGCATCCCGTAGGTCGGTCGCGTCGAGCGTCGACGGCGGCTCCATCGCCACCACGGCGAGCACCTGGAGCAGATGGCTCTGAATCATGTCCATCAGGGCGCCGGCGCTGTCGTAGTAGCGGGCGCGTCCCTCCAGCGCCAGGGTCTCGTCGTAGACGATGTCGACGCGCTCGATGTGGTCGCTGTTCCAGACCGGCTCGAGGATGCTGTTCGCGAATCGCAGGCCGATCAGGTTGAAGACGGTCGAGCGGCCGAGGAAGTGGTCGACGCGGTGGATGCGCTCCTCGGGCACGAGGGTCGCGAGCTGCTTGTTGAGGGCGATCGCGCTGCGCTTGTCGGTGCCGAAGGGCTTCTCGAGCGCGAGCGTCAGGCCACGCGGCAGGTCCATCGTTCCGAGGGCGGCGCACGCCTGGGCCGTGATCGCCGGCGGCAGCGCGAAGTAGAGCGCGGGGGCACCCTGGCACGCGGCGAAGATGCGGCCGATGTCCTCGGCGCGGGTCACATCCGCCTGCACGTACACCGTGTCCGCGAGCAGCGCGTCCACCGTGGGCCCCGCCGCTTCGACCGTCGCGAAGGAGGCGCGGACGACCGAGCGCCAGTGGGCGTCCGTCCAGTCCTCGAAGCCCGCGCCGACGAGCCGGAAGCGGCGGTCGGGGTGGTCCGTGAGCATCTGGCCGATGGCCGGGAGGAGGAGCCGGGCGGAGAGATCGCCGCTCGCTCCGAGAATCGCGAGAGTGTCGACGGACTGCGTCATGCGCTTCACAGTACGGCCATACTGGCAGTATGTCGCTCCCCATCGAGGATTACGCCCTGATCAGTGACTGCTTCACCGGAGCGCTCGTCGGCAAGGACGGCAGCATCGACTGGCTGTGCCTCCCCCGCTACGATTCGGCGTCGACGTTCGGGGCCCTGCTGGGGACGGAGGACCACGGCCGCTGGCTCGTGGCCCCGGAGGACCCGTCGGCGTCGAGCCGTCGGCACTACGAGGGCGACACGATGATCCTCGTCACCCGGTGGCGCACCGCCGACGGCGAGGTGGAGGTGACCGACGCAATGCCGATGGGCGACCACCGCGCCGACATCGTGCGGCGCGTGCGCGGGGTGAGCGGAACCGTGCGGATGCGGCAGGATCTGCGGATCCGCTTCGGCTACGCCTCCGCCGTGCCGTGGGTGCGCAACGAGACCGAGGGGGGCTCCGCCGCGCTCGTGGCCGTCGCCGGGCCGGACGCGATCGTGGTCCGCGGTCCGCGCCTGCACGCCGCCGACCACGCCCACCGCGGGGAGTTCACGGTCGCCGCGGGCGAGACGGTCGACCTCAGCCTGACCTGGTTCCCCTCGCACCGGGCGACCCCGGCGGCGCTCGACCTGGAGCGCTCCCTCCAGCAGACGCGGAACTGGTGGACGACCTGGGCGGAGGGCTGCGCGCACGACGGCCCCTACCGCGATGAGGTCGTGCGCTCCCTCATCCTGCTGCGTGCCCTCACGCACCTCGAGACCGGCGGCATCGTCGCGGCCGCCACCACCTCCCTCCCCGAGGCGTTCGGCGGCGAGCGCAACTGGGACTACCGCTACGTCTGGCTGCGCGACGCCTCCCTCACCATCGGGGTGCTGCTCGCGCACGGCTACGACGACTTCGTCGACCACTGGCGGGACTGGCTGCTGCGCTCGATCGCCGGCGACCCGGGCGACGTGCAGATCATGTACGGGCTCTCCGGCGAGCGCGACCTCGACGAGCGGGAGCTCACCACCCTGCCGGGCTACCAGGGCGCGCACCCGGTCCGCGTCGGCAACGGGGCGTCGACGCAGTTCCAGGCGGATGTGATCGGCGAGGTGATGCTCGCCCTCGACCGGGGGCGGCGCAACGGCGACCGCGAGACCCGGTTCTCCTGGGCGCTGCAGCGGGCGCTCCTCGGCTATCTGGAGCAACACTGGCGGGAGGCGGACCACGGCATCTGGGAGATCCGCGGCGAGCCGCAGGTCTTCACGCACTCGCGCGCGCTGGTGTGGGCCGCGTTCGACTGCGCCGTGCGGGCGGTGGAGCAGGACGGGCTCGAGGGGCCCGTCGCGCGGTGGCGGCACCTGCGCGACGAGATCCGGGCCGACATCGAGGCCAACGGGTTCGACGTCACGCGCGGCAGCTATGTGCAGTACTACGGTTCGCGGGAGGTCGACGCGTCCCTCCTCCAGCTCGCGCAGGTCGGCTACTGCGACTGGGAGGACCCGCGGATGCTCGGCACCGTGCGCGCCATCGAGCAGGACCTCCTGCGCGACGGCCTGGTGCTCCGGTACCGCACCGAGCACGGCGTCGACGGGCTGCCGCCGGGCGAGCATCCGTTCCTGGCGTGCTCGTTCTGGCTGGTGGAGCAGTACGCGCACGCGAGCCGGGTCGACGACGCGGTGCGCCTCATGGACCGGCTGCTGGGTCTCGCCAACGACGTCGGGATGCTGTCGGAGGAGTACGACGTGGAGGGCCGCTCGCAGGCGGGCAACACGCCGCAGGCGCTCACGCACCTCACCCTGGTGCGCGCGGCGGACGCGATCGCGGCGGCGCGACGATGACCGCTGCGCAGCCGGCGGAGCGCGCCGACGCCGACGTGGGTCTGGAGGAGCGGCTGGAGCTCGGCTCCCCCTGGGTGACCATCGTGTGGAACGACCCCGTCAACCTGATGTCGTACGTCACCCACGTCTTCCAGACCTACTTCGGGTATCCCCGACGGGAGGCGGAGCGGCTGATGATGCTCGTGCACACCGAAGGGCGCGCCGTCGTGGCGACGGGCACGCGGGAGGAGATGGAGCGGCACGTGGAGGCGATGCACGACTACGGCCTGTGGGCGACCCTGACGAAGGCGGACGCATGAGGCTCTTCCACCCCGCGGGCCGGGGCCGCGTCACCGCCCGGTTCGAGCCGGAGGAGGCCGAGCTGCTGCTGCGGCTCGCCACCGATGCCGCGGAGTTGGCCTCCGCCGCCGCGACCGAGGAGGACGGGACGCGCAGCGATCCCGCCCTCATCCGCCTCATGCCCGACGCGTATCCCGGCGATCCGGAGGCCTCCGCCGAGTTCCGCCGCTTCACCGCCGACGGCATCGCCGAGCGTAAGGCGCTGAACGCGCGCATCGTCGTCGAGTGCCTGGCCCGCTCCGACGCCTCCCGGGTGGACGTCACGCTCGACGAGGCGCAGGCGACCGCGTGGCTGCGCTGCCTGACCGACATCCGCCTCGTGCTCGCCGCCCGGCTCGGGATCGTGCAGGACGGCGACGAGGGCGACCTGCACGACGAGGAGTCGCAGATCCGGCGGACCGTCTTCGACTGGCTCGCCGTCGTGCAGGAGTCGCTCGTGCTGTCGCTCGGGCGCCGCTGACGGCGCGGGCGCTCAGACCGGGAAGCGCACCGCGGCCGCGACCGCGCCTCCTCCCGGCACGTCCTCCGCGCGCACCGCGTAGACCCGCGCCTTCGAGCCGAGCGAGCGGCGGATGATCTCGTCCACCACGCCGTAGTGGCCCTCCGAGTCCTCGGGGGCGAGCGTGATGGCGCCGGTCTCGTCGTCCACGGTGCCGGGCACCCGGCGGTCGATGTCGAACACCAGCCCCTCGACGGCACCGAAGGTCGCCGCGCGCGCGATGTCGCTGAGGTCGACGAGGGCCGTTCCCGCCGCGATGCGGGACTCGAAGTCGCCCTTGAGCGCCGCGACCTTGCGCGCGTACACGGCGTCGAGCACCCCGCGCGCCGCGGCCGACAGCTCCTCCTCCGTCTTCTCCTCCGGGTTGCCGGCGATCGTCTCCTCCACGAGGTGGGCGTAGGAGTTCGCCCCGCGGAAGATCCCCGACAACGGCTCCGCCGCGGCGAGGATGAGCGGTTCCGTGCTGTTGGCGAGCAGCGGGTGCAGCGCGCGCTCGATCGCCTGCACGTACTCCAGCATCCGCACCTTCTGGCCTTCGGAGCCCTGGATACGGCCGTCCGGTGAGCGGCCGCTGATCGACGACAGGCCCGCGGCGGCCGCCACGTCGCGGGGCATCCCCGGCACGTCGACGAGCGTGGGCGGCGCCTCCGGGTCGACGCGGATCAACCGCACCGAGTTCTGCGCGAGCGCCAGGATGAGGGCCTGCTGCGGGAAGGTGACGGCGCGCAGCAGCGGCTTCACGTAGAACCGGTCGGCCACCTCGCAGACGCTGGTTAGCCGGTTCGGGAGGCGGAACGTCTCGGCGACCTCCCCGTCGAGGAAGACCGCGAGCGAGCGCGACTGGTAGCGCCAGAAGTCGCGGTCGTCGAGGATCAGCTCGCCCTCCGCCTGCACGGCCGCGATGCGGCTCTTCGGCACGCCCAGCCCCTCCAGAGCGCGGACCGCCTGGCTCAGGTGGTTCTTGAGCTCGATCCTGGCGCGGTCGGCCTCCGGCGGCGTCGTGCCGGTCGGCAGGTAGATGCTGACGCAGCCCGGCTCGCGGAACGCGGCGATCCGTTCGATGTCGGCCTTGGTCGGAATGTCCTTGTACTCCACGCTTCCTCCTCGGTCGTCGCCGGCGCGGTCGTCCGCGACCGGTCCGTTCAGTCTCGTCCGGCGGGCGGCGGCGCCACAACCCCCGCACGACGGAGCATGATGTGCGCATGCGATACCTCCTCAGCGTCTACCAGCCGGACGGCCCCGTGCCCGAGCCGGACGCGCTCGCCGCGATCGGCCGGGCCCTCGACACCCTGAATGCCGCCATGCGGGCAGCCGGCGTGCTCGTCTCGGCGGACGGCCTCCAACCGCCCTCCACGGCGTCGGTCGTGCGCCCCATCGAGGGCGGCGCGGTCGTCACCGACGGGCCGTACCTTCCGGGCGACGAGCACCTCGGCGGGTTCACGGTCGTCGACGTCGCCGACCGGGAGGCCGCCCTCGAGTGGAGCCGCCGGCTCGCGATCGCGACGACCCTGCCGATCGAGGTGCGGCCGTTCGCCTGACGGGCCCTTCGTCTGACGGGCCCTTCGTCTGACGGGTGCAGCCGCGCGGGCTCCGCGTCGCGGCGCGTGTCGCTTGTCGCCCGTCCACGCCGACCAATACGCTCGGCTCGAACGACAAGGAGGGCGCCATGCGCTTCACCCGTCCGCCGGCGACACCGGCCACGCGCGCCGTCGAGGAGCGCCGGACCGAGCCCCTCCTCCACCGCAGCCCTTTGCTGTTCGGCTACCTCGTCACGCTCGGCGCCGTCGGCGCGGTGCTCACGGGGCTCATGCTCTACGGCCTGCGCTCCATCATCTTCTCGGTCTTCCTCGCCGCCTTCGCCACCGTCGGCCTCGACCCCCTGATCCGCTGGTTCCAGCGGCGCGGGATGAAGCGCGCGTGGGCGATCGTCACCGTCATCCTCCTGCTCATCGGCGTCATCGTCGCGATCGTGTGGGTCGTGCTCCCGCTCGTCATCGACCAGATCCAGACCCTCGCCGTCTCCATCCCCAAACAGGTCGCCGCCCTCAAGGCCCAGGGCTGGTTCGACCCCGCCAACGAGTCGAGCAACGGCACCCTCGCCGCCCTCGTCAACTGGATCGCCCAGGAGGCCCAGAACCCGAAGGTCTGGGCCAGCATCGGCTCCGGTCTCGTCGGCTTCGGCCTGTCGATCGTCAACGGCCTCACCACCGGCTTCTTCATCGCCATCCTGACGCTCTACTTCATCGCCTCCTACGACACGACCAAGGCCTCCCTCTACCGCCTCGTCTCCCGCTCGCACCGCGACCGCTTCGTCGGCTACACCGAGCGGATCCTGCAGAACTTCGGCAAGTACCTCAGCGGGATGGTCGTGCTCGCGTTCTTCAACTCCGTCTACAGCACCATCCTGCTGCTCGTGACGGGCGTTCCCGGCGCCTTCCTCATCGGCATCGCGGCCTTCTTCATCACTCTGATACCGCTCATCGGAACCGTGCTGACGACGGCCGTCATGACCGTGCTCGCCCTCATCCACTCCCCCGTCAGCGCCGTCATCGTGCTGATCTTCATGCTCGTCTACATGCAGGTCGAGGCCTACATCCTCACCCCGAAGGTCATGGGCAAGGCCGTCCAGGTCCCCGGCTCCGTCGTCCTCATCTCCGCCCTCGCCGGCTCCACCCTCTTCGGCCTGCCCGGCGCCCTCGTCGCCATCCCGATCTCCGCCGGCATCATCCTCATCATCAAGGAGATCGTCATGCCCCGGAAAGAGCTCCGCTGACGGCCCGACACACCCGGATATCCCTCGATTGGCGGACCGCCCGAATCCGATGCTAATGTTGCTTCTCGGTTCGGGTTACCGAATCGAATGCGCCTCTAGCTCAATCGGCAGAGCAATTGACTCTTAATCAATGGGTTCAGGGTTCAAGTCCCTGGGGGCGCACCACGAGAAACCCCGGTCAGACGCCAAGTCTGGCCGGGGTTTCTTGCGTTGTGGCGTGACTCGCGCGCTCGAATCCGCTATTTACTCGCGGTTTTCCCGAAGGACTCTTCGAGCGCGGCGGTTGCGTCGGGGCCCTGGTTGACGACGGGGACGTAGTGCTTGCGCGTCACGGCGTCGGACGAGTGCCCGAGCTGGAGCTGCGCCGCCTCGATGCCGTAGTTGTCGCGCAGGAGCGTCGCGACCGCCTTGCGGAAGTCCCGCGGCGTGATGCCCTCGTAGGGGCTCCCCTTCAGCGCGTCGCGCCACTGCCGGCGCACGTTGGACGGCCAGCGCGGTGTGCCCGCGGCCGACGGGAAGACGAGCTCGCTGATGGAGTCGACGCGGCGGCGCATGAGCGTCTCGACGGCGAACGGCGGCAGCAGGAGCCCGCGGGCGGATGCCTCGCTCTTCGGGTGCTCCTGGATGACGAGCTTCCCGTCGTCGCCCTCGATGACTGTGCCGGTGATGACAAGCTGCGCCGGCGTCCGCTCGAAGTAGACGCTGGCCCACCCGAGCGCCAGGATCTCGGCGGTGCGGGCGCCTGTAGCAACGTACAGGTCCGTGACGTCAGAGAGATCGGTCCAGCGCTTCCGGCCCTGCTTGTCCGTGCCGGCGTCGTAGTCGCGCATGAGCTGCTGGATCGCGCGGACGTCGGCGACGGTGGGCGCGACGACAGGCTTCCGCTTCGTGCGCACCGGGGCGGCCGCGGAGGCCGGGTTAATCGCGATAGCGCCGTGGCGCACGGCGAGGTCGAACATCCCCTTCAGGACGACGCGCGCGGTGCGGGCCTGCGCGGCGCCGTTGCGGGCGGTGACGGCCTTCAGGAAGCGGTCGACGCGCGGGACGGTGGCCTCATGGAGGCGCACCTCGCCGAGCCCCTTCAGCACGATGGTGTCGATCGACCGGCGGTAGGTGTTCAAGCTGCCCTGGGCTAGGTTCCCCTCTGAGGCCGATTCTGCGTACCAGGCTTCCGCCAGGTCGCGGAGTCGGGATTCGCGCGTGAGATCGTCGCTGGAGGGCGCGAGGCGGGCTTTCATGGCGGCGACCAGGTTGCGTTCTGCCTCGGCGCCAGTGCGCCCGCTGCGCTGCATCTTCCTGGTGACGCCGTCAGAGTCACGATAGTAGGCGACGGCGGTCGGCTTTCCGTCGACGACGGTGCGCCGGATCTTGCCCCACGTCTCGAGCTGCAGTGGCGGCCTAGGCAACGCGAGCCCTCCAGCCACCGCGGGCGACGGCGAGCTTGAAGTAGGTCTCCAGCATGTGCGGGGTGACGTCGAGTTCGACGCACCACGTGCCCGGGTCTTCGGTCTCGGCCATGACCTCTGCGAGGCGCTTCGGCGTGATGAGGTGCTGTGCCGCCCATCGGTCGGCAAGGATCTCGTGCCGGGGGCGGTCGTCGCGATGGCCGAGGCATACGTGGCCGAGCTCGTGCGCGAGCGCGCTGCGCTCGACCAGCCGGCGTAGTCCCCGCTTCATGATGATCGTCCTCCTCTCCGGCACCCACAGGGCGTTCGTTGACCGAATGCGCCCGTACACCACCTCAACCCCCAGCCGTTCGGCGTGCTCGAACGGGTCGTAGTCCCCCAGACCTGTCACGGCGTCTCCTGGTTCAGCCCTTCAGCGCTCTCGTCGGTGTTCGCGGCGGTGGCGTACCGGCTCTTCAGTCGGTCCTCCGCCATCTCGGTCAGATCCTCGTCAGCGCCACTGACATCGAACGACTCGCCGAGGGGCTCGGTGAGCACAGGGTGGTCGTTCTCGTTCGCGCGTACGCGGCGCAGGATCTCTTCCGCGAGCTCGCGGTCGGTGGCCTTCTCGATGCCGGAGAGGGCGGCCATGCTGGTGGCCTCGTCTTCGGTGATGAACCCCGCGGCGACGAAGGCGCGGAGCAGGTTTCCTCCGTACGCGCGCGTGACGGCGACGACCGTCTGGACCTTCAGCTCCCCCTTCAGCTGGCGAGTGAGCTTGCTCGGTTCGAGCTGTGCCCTTTCGGCGATGGCGCGGTAGCTCGCGTCGTCGGTGAGGTGCTTCAGGTACTCGTCGAATCTCTCATTCACGGCGTCAGCTTGATGCATCTTTGCATCATCTGTCAACAGCAATCCCAGTGATTCAGTGGCCGCACGGAGCATTTGTGCCTCATTTTGGGTTAACCAGTGTTGCAAGTTCGCCTCATTGTGATGCACACTTGCATCACTCATTCACACCAGGGAGGCGACGGAATGGCATCGAGGGTCCAGATCAAGCCGGGGCTGCTCAAGCGGCTTCGCGACCTGCGGGAGATCCCGAGTGAGGAGCACCAGGCCCGCCTGATGGGCGTCGACCGGACGACGCTTCGCCGGATCGATGCAGGTGGCGTCCCGTCGGCCGCGTTCATGGCGGCGATGTGGGAGGCGTTCGGCCTCTCGCTCGGCGAGGCGTTCGAGGTCGTCGAGGAGAAGTCGCTCATGGAGAAGCAGGCCAAGCCCGAGCGGGTGGCGGCATGAGCATGGGCGACCGTGCTCTCACGCCGGCGCAGGTGGCCGAGCTGACGGGTTTCAAGCCGCAGACGCTCGCGAACTGGCGGGTGCTCAAGAAGGGCCCGAAGCACTTCCGGATGGGTCGCTCGGTCCGGTACTGGGAGTCCGATGTGCTCGCCTTCCTGCAGCAGGCGGATGCCGCCTAGCTGACCCCTACTCCCCTGCCTGCCCCGAACGGGCAGGGGCTCTCATCACTCGAACAATCGAAGGGCGATCGAACCATGTCAAAAATCACTCTGGACGAGTTGGCCGCGCAGGCTGAGGCTCTTCCGATCGAGGTCGTGCGGCATGTGCTCTGGCACTCCGGCGACATCGTGCTCGGCGAGGACGGCGGTCACTTTGTCGGTGCGCTGCTGACGACCATCGGCCGCGCCGACCAGGAAGGCCGGCTGAAGCTGTCGCTGGTGTTCCCGGAGTACGTGGCCGGCTACATGGCGGCACGGCACGACAAGACGCACGATCTGCTGCGTGAGCGCGTGAAGGCCGAGGTGCCTCTGGCTGGTGCCGTCGAGTCTGTGCGCACGTTCGTCGAGGCGTTCACCAAGGCGGGCGCGCGATGAGCGCGGAGGAGCGGGTGGCTGCGGCGATCGTGTCGCAGTACGGCCCGGACGAGGCGCAGACGTACCTCGAAGCGCTGGGACTGGACCGATGACGCGAATGAGCTCGGCGGAAGCAGTCGCCGAGGCGATCGAGCAGATCATCGCGATGCCGTCGCCGAGCGATTGGCTGGCCAGTGGTGAGCAGAAGATCGTGGACCGCGCTGGTTCGCTCGTCGCCGACGACGTTCTCCCCCGTGACCGCGCTGCGATCCTGCAGCTGGCTCGTCTGGAGGAACCCCTGCTCATGCTGCTTCGTGCGGCGCAGATCGAGCACACCGACGTCATGACCGAGGTCGAGCGGCCCTACTGGGAAGCCGCGGTCGGCATCGCGCGCGCCCTGATCGGAGCATCGTCGTGAACCCGATCGAGTTCGTGCTGATCGTCGTACTCCTGCTGCTGGCGCTCTGCCTGCTCGCGGGCGTCGGGCTCGTGTACGCGCGGTACGTGCAGCGGAGGCGGTCGCGGTGAGCGGGGAGCCGATCGTGCTGCGCGGTGGCGTGGTGATCTCGGCCGCGGAGGTGGCCGAGCACGAGGCCCTTGCCCCCGTGCTGAACGCGGCCGTCGTCGAGGCTCTCGCACGTGGTGGCCGGGACGTCGCGGTCGGGGGTGCGCGATGAGGTGGGCGATCCTGCTGATGGGTCTCGCCGGCGTCTGCGCGGTCGTGATCGTGGTCCGCGGCGTGCTCGTCTACGACGGGTTGTCGCTGCTGGCGGTGGCGTTCGTGGCGGCGTCTTTCCTGGCAGCGTTCCTGTCGCACCTGGCTGACCAGCGGGCGACTCACCCGGTCGACCGGAGGTACCCGCGGTGAGCGTCGTCGGGGTAGACCCGTCGATCGCGTCGACCGGCGTCTTCAAGATCGGGCTGGAGCTCCGGTGGGAGCGAGTCCAGTCGACGCCGGACGAGACGAGTCTGCACACCCGGATCGAGCGGCTGCGCGGCATGGCGGTTCGAATCCACGACGCGGTGAGCATCGGGGAGCCGGTGGAGCTGATCGTGCTGGAGGGCCCGGCGTACGGGTCGAACAACGCGAAGACGCACGAGCTGGCGGGGTTCTGGTGGCTGGTCGTGCACGTGCTCGACAAGGTCGCCCCGATCGCGGTGGCGCAGCCGGGGACGGTGAAGAAGTTCGCGACCGGGGACGGGCGGGCGGACAAGGACGAGATGCTCGCGGCCGCGATCGAGGCATTCCCGACGGTCGGGGTGCGGAACAACGACGTGGCGGATGCGGCGGCGTTGGCGGGCCTGGGTGCGGTGCATCTGGGGATCGAGTTTGGCGGCGGGTTCGCGCCGTCTGGGAGGGCGAGCGTGCAGGCCGTGCGCTGGCCGTCACTCGAAGGGAGGGACAGCTGATGGAGTGGCGCGACGTTCCTGGATACGAGGGCTTCTACCAGGTCTCGGGTACCGGCGACGTGGCGAGGGTGCTGGTCGGTGGAGGACGGCGCGAGATCGCACAGCAGCTGAGCCCGAAGGGCTACCTGCAGGTGCACCTCTCGGCAGCCGGAGAGAAGCGGCACCGGAACGTCCACCAGGTCGTGGCGATGGCGTTCTTGCCGACGGCAGACGGTCAGTTGGTCCGGCATCTGAACGACGACAAGACCGACAACCGCGCCGTGAATCTCGCTTGGGGCAGCTACAGCGACAACGCCTTCGACGCTGTCGCGAACGGGACGCACGCCAACGCGGCGAAGACGGAGTGCCTGCGAGGTCACGCATTCGACCTGGAGAACACAGGCGTCCAGATCAACAAGACCACCGGCCGGAGCGGTCGGTACTGCAAGACGTGCGCACGCGCGGCGGCGAAGCGCCGCTACATGGCAGCACGCGAGATCGAGAGGAAGCAGCAGTGAGCAACGCAGCGAGGAAGGCGCGGAAGCGCGCACGGATCCAGTTCGAGAAGCCGGCGAAGGTCGGCACTCCGATCGACGAGCGCGCGATCCCGCAGGTGACACGGATGGACGCGGTGTTCGGGTACGGGGTGCACCCGTCGAATCGGGCGAAGAAGAAGGTCGCGGACCGCAAGAAGCTGCTGGCGACGGTCGCCGGCGTCGAGAACGAGGAGGGGACCCGATGAGCAACACGATCCTGGACGGCCTGAAGCTGAGTGCCGGCTCGCACGCCAACTTCAACCGTGGCGCCTGCCTGCTGGAGGCGGCATCGTATCTGGCGGGTGAGCCGTGGTCGGATCACCCGGAGTGCGTCTCCCCGGTGCTGGGTGCGTACGGGCGGCGTCTGAACGACCTTCTGGACGACGAGGACCGGCAGAAGCTGAAGCCGTTCATCCCGCGCCTGCTGAACACCGCGGGCGACGGCCAGGACGAGGCACGTCGCTGGTTGGCGTCGGACTGGGCGATCCGAGTCGCGACGCCCCGCTGGTTGGATGCGGCGGGGCTCACCGAGCACGCTGAGCGGCTCCGCGCCCTCTCGCCGATCACGAGTTACGCCACCGCGGCGACAGCGCGTGATGCTGCTCGGGCGGCCCGTGACGAGGCGTGGGCGACCCGTGTGCGCTCTCGTGAGGCGCTGGCCGAGAAGGTGAAGGCCGAGCTCGCGAAGCGCGGCTGGAAGGCGGGCTCCGCTGTCGCTGCCGCTGTCGCTGTCGCTGCCGCTGTCGCTGACGCTGTCGCTGACGCTGTCGCTGCCGCTGTCGCTGACGCTGTCGCTGACGCTG
>JAEWDJ010000301.1 GCA_023390155.1 Actinomycetes bacterium
CCAGGTCGTCGTAGTCGGTGTTGTTCCACGCGATCCAGCCGGTGGCCCCGGCGAGGAGGGTCGTGTAGAGCAGCTGCCGGTAGTACGCGGCCGCGCCGCCGTCGGAGACGAAGTCGCTGGTCAGCCCGAACTCCTCCATGACGACCGGGAGCCCGGTGCCGGCGCAGAGCTCGGCGACGTAGGCGGCCTTGAGGTGCTGGCGCACCTGGTCCGTCTCCATCCGGTAGACGTGCGGCCCGACGAAGTCGGTGCGGGCGGCCAGGTCGCGCACCGAGAAGCCGTTGTCGTGGCCCGTCGTCTCGATGCCCCACGCGCCGTCCCCGACGGAGACCGGCTGGGTGCCCCCGCCGGCGCGCACCGCATCCACCAGCAGGGAGGCCCACGCCTCCACGATCGGGCGCGGCGCCTCCCCGCCGTAGATCGGAACCTCGTTGGTGAGGAGCCAACCGGCGACGGCGGGATGCGCGGCGAAGCGGGCGGTCAGCTCCCGCACGTACCAGGCCTGCCGGCCCACGAACCACACGTCGCGGTAGAGGTCCCGGCCGCCGCGCCAGGCCGGGTCCCAGTTCTCCCCCGACATGTGCCCGACGAGGAAGGTCGGGACGGTCGTCATCCCGGTCTCCGTGTGCGCGTCGAGGAAGTCGGCGAAGTTGGCGACGCACTGCTCGTCGAGTGCGTCGGGCGTGGGATGGAAGTCCGGCCAGTAGAAGAAGGAGCGCGTCATGTTCAGGCCGTGCCCGGCCAGCACGCGCAGCTCCTGCCGGACGACCTCGGGGTCGTAGCGGGTCCACATCAGCGGTCCGCCGGTGCGCGACCAGAAGTTCGCGCCGAGCCAGACGGCGGGGGCGCCGTCGACCGACAGCACGGGCGACGGCCGGTCTGCGCTCACTTGACGGCTCCCGCGGTGAGCCCGGCGACGAAGCTGCGCTGCAGGAGCAGGAACGCGACGACGATCGGGATGGACACCACGAGCGACGCGGCCATGATCTGGTTCCAGTACACGTTCGTCTGGGTGGAGTACAGCTGCAGCCCGACGGCGAGCGTCCGGTTCTCGTCCGTCGTCATCACCGAGGCGAACAGCACCTCCCCCCAGCTCGTCATGAACGAGTAGATGGCGACCGCGATGAGCCCGGGCTTCGCGGCCGGGAGCACGACGTGCCAGAGCGCACCCATCGGGCCGGAGCCGTCGACCATGGCGGCCTCGTCGAGGTCGCGCGGGATGCCGTCGAAGTAGCCGGCGAGCATCCAGATCGAGAACGGCAGCGCGAACGTGAGGTAGGTGATGACGAGACCCCAGCGGGTGCCCACGAGCTGGATGCCGACGGCCTGGTTGATGTTCACGAAGATCAGGAACAGCGGCAGCAGGAACAGCACGCCGGGGAACATCTGCGTCGAGAGCACCGTGGTCGTGAAGACGCTGCGGCCCTTGAACCGGTAGCGGGACACCGCGTACGCGGCGAAGACCGCGATCACCAGGCTCAGGATGGTCGCGGCGCTCGCGACGATCAGGCTGTTCACGAAGTACGACGCGAGCGGCACGGTCGACCACATGTCGATGAACGGCTGGAAGGTGATGTTCGTCGGCCACCAGGTGAAGGCGCCCTGCACGTCCGACAGGGGCTTCAGCGACGAGGTGATCATCACGTAGAGCGGGACGGCCGTGAACAGCGTCAGCACGACGATGACGACCCAGCGGAAGACGCGGGACGAGGCGGTTTCACGCATGGCGGTTCCTCCGGTTGAGCACGATGAGGTAGATACCGGACACGATCAGCAGGAAGATCAGCAGCAGCACGCTCATCGCCGCGCCCGAGCCGAAGTTCCAGGTCAGGAAGGACGCGTTGTAGATGTGGAACGAGATCAGGTCGCCGGCCGGGGGTTGGGCGTTGCCGAACAGCACATAGGGCGTGTTGAAATCGTTGAACGTCCAGAGGAACATCACCAGCAGCAGCACCGCGTTGACCGGCCGCAGCATCGGGAGGGTGATGGCGCGCCACTGGCGGAACGGCTTGGCGCCGTCGACCGCGCTCGCCTCGTAGACCTCGTCCGGGATCGACTGGAGGCCCGCCATCAGCATCAGGAAGGCGAACGGCCAGAGCCGCCAGATGGCGACAATCACGATGGACCAGAACGCGTTGCCGCCGATCAGCCAGAACGGCTTGTCGCCGGGCAGCCCGAGGTTGTCGAACAGGAAGTGGTTCACCGCTCCCGTGTCCTTCTGCAGCATGAACTTCCAGGTGATGATCCCGGCGTAGAGCGGCAGCGCATAGGGCACGAGGAACAGCGTGCGGAAGAACCCGCGCCCCCGGAACCGGCCCTGCAGCGCGACCGCGGCGGCCATCCCGATCGTCCAGGAGAGGCCCACCACCAGGATGGTGAAGCCGACGGTGATGAGGAACGACTTCAGCAGCCCCGCACCGATCGACGTGTTGACGTCCAGCGCCACCTGGTAGTTCTTGAGGCCGACGAACGGCGCCTCGCTCCAGTTGGCGATGAAGAACTTGGTGAGCTGCAGGAAGCTGATCCAGATGCCGGTGAGCATCGGGATGACGTGGATGAGCAGCTCGAAGATGATGGCCGGGGCCAGCAGCACGAGCGGCAGCCACCAGCCTTTCGGGCGGCGCCGGCGCGGTTTCGCGGGGGCGGGGGCCGGGGCGGGTCCGGTGCGGACGGATGTCGTCGTCGACATGGGTCTCCTTGTGGTTCTCGAAGCCGTCGGGGCCGGCGGCCGGGCCGTGTGGCCCGCCCGGCCGCCGGCATCGGCAGGGTCGGCGTCAGCCGCCGATCGACTGCTCGACCTGGTCCTGCGCGCTCTTCAGGGCCGACTTGATGTCGGCGTCGGAGACCGTGCTGCCGGTGGCGATCTTGGCGAACATGTCGTTCATCGCCTTGCCGACGGTGTTCTCGAACTGGTCCTCCGCCGCGACGAGCGGCAGCGGCTTCGACATCTCGTTGTATATCTTCGTGAAGGTCGCGGCCTCCTCCGCGTTGTCGGTGAAGACGGCCTTGGCGCCGTCGAGCACCGGCAGGCTCGCGTAGGGCTTGCCGAGCGTGGTCTGCGTGTCCTCGCTCGTCATGTACTTCACGAACTTCAGCGCGGCGTCCTTGTTCTTCGTGTTCTTGAAGATCGAGAGGTTGATGCCGGCCACGTGGCTGGCGACGGGCTCGCCGCCGTCAGGAGCGGGGAACGGCACGACGCCGTACTGGTCGGACTTCATCCCGTTCGCCACGATCGACGAGTCGGCGTTGTTCTGGCTGAGGATCATGGCGACCTTGCCGGTGGCGAAGTCGTTGACCGCCTGCACGCCGTTGTCGTACTGCGCGTTGGAGGTGTTGACCACCTTGTCCGTCTGCATCAGGTCGAGGTAGCGCTTGATGCCGTCGACGTTCTCGCTGGTGGTGAAGGTCGGCTTGCCGTCGCCGTCGAACCACTCGCCGCCGTTCTGCGCCGAGTTGATGAAGGCGAAGTGCGCGTTCTCGGTGTAGCTGCCCGCGGCGAGCGAGAAGCCGTAGGTCGTGCCGTTGGTGAGCTTCTTCGCCGCGGCGACGAGCTCCTCCCAGGTGGTCGGCGGCTGCACGCCGGCGTCGGTGAACATCTGCTTGTTGTAGTACAGGCCGTAGGCGAGACCGTAGAGCGGGACGCTGGTCGGCGTCTTGCCGGCGGCGCCGCCCGTCTCGAGGGCGGTCTTGACGAACTTGTCCTTGCCGCCGATGGCCTTCATCTCGCTGTCCCCGAAGGGCAGGAACGCGCCGGTCGCCTGCAGCGAGGCCGCCCAGGTGTTGCCGATGTTCAGCACGTCCGGGCCCTGACCCGAGGTGACCGCGGTCTGGATGCGCGTCTGGAGGTCGTTCCAGCCGATGACCTCGAGCTTCACCTTCACGCCGGTCTGCTTGGTGAACTCGTCGAGCACCGGCGTCAGGACCTCCTTGTCGTTGTCGAGGCTGGTTCCCTGGTTGCTCGCCCAGTAGGTGATGGTCGACCCGCTGGACGAGGATCCCGATCCCGATCCGCTGCACCCGGCGAGGGCGAGCGAGACCGCGGCGACGACCGCCGCGGCCGCGATGGCGCGTTTCCTCATAGTGACTCCTTCGTCTCTTGATGTGCGCGCCGGCCGGGCTCGTCCGTCATCCTCGAGCGGAGCGGCGTGGCGCGCCTCCCTGAGGGTAACTGAACCGGTTCAGTGAAACCAAGCATTGAATTCTACCCTCGGACGGGGTAAGAGCCTACCGGGGCCGGTGCCGGTCAGGTCGCCCGCACACTCGTCGCCCGCGGGACGAGCACCGACCGGCGGGCGCGCGAAGCCGGGTCGGGCGCCCCCTGGAGCAGGTCGAGGAGCATGAGCGTGGCGCGCTTGCCCTGCTCTTCGGGGAACCGGTCGAGCGCCGTGATCGGCCGGGAACCCAGCCGGCACAGCACCGAGTCGTCCCAGCTGACGACCGCCACGCCGGCGCGGCCCGCGGCGGACACCGCGTTCTGGGCACCGACCGAGAGCAGGTCGTTCGACCCGACGACCGCGAAGGGACCCGCGTCCGCCGCCAGGCGGTCGCCCGCCAGCCGCTCCCCCGCCCCCATCGAGTAGTCCGAGGGCGCCCAGTCCACGCGCATCCCGCGCGCGGTGGCGTGCCGCGCGACCGCGTCCCGCCGCTCCAGCTCGTGCTCGAACTCGACCGGGCCGCCGATCTGGAGCAGAGCACGGTGGCCCAGGCCGGCGAGGTGGTCGACCAGCAGCCGGGCGTCCTCCTCGGCGTCGTAGAGCAGCACGTGGCCGGGCGCCACCGACTCGCGGTTGCCGTGCACCACGTACTCGATGCCCAGCTCGTCCAGCAGCGCGGGGCGCGGATCCCCGACGGCGATGTCGAACAGCATCACGCCGTCGACGCGGCGCTCGGCGCTCCACCGCCGGTACGCGGCACTGTCCTGCCCGGTGTCGGGGCCGACCATCCGCAGCAGGAGGGACTGCCCGGTCTGCGCGAGCACCGCCTCCACCCCGGCCAGGAGGCTCATGTAGTAAGGCTCGGCGCCGAGCAGGCTCGGGTCGCGGCGGAGCACGATCCCGATCGCGTCGGCGCGGGCGCGCGAGAGCGACCGGGCGGACGACGACGGGTGCCAGCCCAGCTCCTCGGCGAGCGCGACCACGCGGGCGCGCGTCTCCTCGCTGACCCCGGGCTGCCCGTTCAGCGCGTACGAGACCGACGCCTTGGACAGGCCGAGCCGGTCGGCGAGTCCGCTGATGGTCACGCGCGCTGTCGTCACCGGACACATGGTAGCGGCGGCCGGAGGCGGCGCCGGGCAGCGCGGCCGTACGGAATGCCCGGCCCGCGGCTGAAAAAGGACACACGGAACCGGCGGCCCGGGGCAGAATGGCGCCGTGCCCCGTGCTGAGCAGACCGTGTTCGAACGCCACCGCCCCGACGACTCGCTGGTGCGCCACGCGCTGGCGCCCACCCGCCAGGCCGTTTTCTGGACGGAGGACGCGCCGGGCGATCCGTATCCGCGGCTGCACGGCGAGGTGAGCTGCGACCTCGCGGTCGTCGGCGGCGGCTACACGGGGCTCTGGACGGCGCTGCTCGCCAAACGGCAGGATCCGGACGCCCGGGTCGTGCTGCTCGAAGGCCGCCGGATCGGCTGGGCCGCCTCCGGCCGCAACGGCGGCTTCTGCGAGGCGAGCCTGACCCACGGCGACGAGAACGGGCGCACCCGCTTCCCCGGCGAGTTCGAGCAGCTGCAGCGGCTCGGCCTGGCGAACCTCGACGACATCGAGCGCACGATCGCCGAGCTGGGACTCGACGCCGGCTTCGAGCGCAACGGCGCCTTCGACGTCGCGACCGAGCCGCACCAGGTGGAGTGGCTGCGCGAGCTCGCCGACGGGGAGGACGCGGTGTTCCTGGACGGGAACGCCATGCGCGCCGAGGTGCACTCGCCGACCTACGAGGGCGGCCTGAAGCGTTCCCGCGACTCCGCGCTCGTGCACCCGGCGAAGCTCGCGCGGGCGCTGGCCCGCGCGTGCGAGCAGGCCGGTGTCGAGATCTTCGAGCACAGCCCGGTGGAGGCGCTCGGCGACGGGATCACCCTCTACACGCCGCGCGGCATCGTGCGCTCCCAGCGGACCGCGCTCGCGACGAACGTCTTCCCGAGCCTGCTCAAGCGCAACCGACTCGCCACCGTCCCGGTCTACGACTACGTGCTCATGACCGAGCCGCTCACGCCGGCGCAGCGCGCCTCCCTCGGCTGGACCGGGCGGCAGGGCATCGGGGACTCGGCCAACCAGTTCCACTACTACCGCCTGACCGAGGACGACCGCATCCTCTTCGGCGGGTACGACGCGATCTACCACTACGGCGGCCGGGTGCGCGAGCGCTACGAGGACCGGCCCGAGACCTTCCGCCGGCTGGCCGCGCACTTCTTCACCACCTTCCCGCAGCTGGAGGGGCTGACCTTCAGCCACAAGTGGGCCGGCGCGATCGACACCTGCAGCCGGTTCTGCGCGTTCTTCGGCACGGCGCGCGACGGCCGGGTCGCCTACGCCACCGGCTACACCGGGCTCGGCGTCGCGGCCACCCATTTCGGCGCGCAGGTCATGCTCGACCTGCTGGCCGGCCGGCGCACCGAGCGCACCGAGCTCGAGCTGGTACGCAGCCGCCCGCTGCCGTTCCCGCCGGAGCCCGCCGCCGCCCTCGGCATCAACCTGACCCGCTGGTCGCTCGATCGCGCGGACCACCGCCGCGGCGAGCGCAACGCGTTCCTCCGCACGCTGGACGCGGTGGGCCTGGGGTTCGACTCGTGAGCCGCATCGAGGGCACCGCGCACATCCCGGCGGGCTCGGTGGAGCTGGTGGACCGCGTCGCCGGCCTGGGCCGCTTCGGCGGTCTCGAGGTGGGCGTGTGGGAGATGGCGCCGGGCACCGAGCGCGACGTGGAGGCGGACGAGCTGTTCGTCGTCGTCGCCGGGCGCGGCAGCATCGACATCCCGGCGACCGGCCGCCGCATGGAGCTCGCGCCGGGCGACGTCGTGCGGCTCAGCGCGGGCGACGAGACGGTGTGGACTGTGACGGAGACGCTACGGAAGGTGTACGTGACGCCGTAGCCGCGGCTTCCCGCCGCGCCAGCACCGCCGCGTGCAGCGCGCTCACGGTCTCGCCGTCGTCCAGATCCATCCCGAGCAGCTCCTCGATCAGCGCGATCCGCTGGTAGAACACCGAGCGGGAGAGGTGGCTCGCGGCCGCGGCCCTGGTGCGGTTGCCGGGATGGGCGAGGTAGGCGGCCAGCACCGGCAGCAGGTCGCCGCCCGTACTCAAATCGTGCTCGATGAGCGGGCGCAGCATGTGCTCGGTGTGCTCGGCGAGGCGCGGGTCGCTGCCGAGGGCGTTGACGAGTCGCAGCAGCGGCCGGCTGTCGACCCGCTGGACGGCGGGGCGACCGCCCGTACGACCCGGCTCGCACCGCCCGGCGAGCTCGACGGCCTCCTCGGCGGAGGCGAGCAGCCCGGGGA
>JAEWDJ010000307.1 GCA_023390155.1 Actinomycetes bacterium
GAGTGCAGCTCGATCGTGAGCGCCGCGCCGGGGGCGAACCCGGCTCCCGCGATCGTGATCTCCCCGCCGGCCACGGCGTCTCCGCCGATCGTGATGGTCGGCTCCGCAGGCTCGGCCAGGCCGGCGAGCGCCGCACGGAGCGCGTCCGCGCGGGCGTCGATCAGCGCCTGGGCGATGCCCGGGGTCTTCAGCGCGGTCTTCGCCGCCTCGAGCGCCGGGAGCAGGGGCGCCCAGCTCTCGGGTGTGTAGCGCGTGCTGTCGAGCGCGTTCGCCTGGTCGACCAGCTGCTGGAGCGCGCTGGTGTCGACCGCGACTGTGACCGTGCACCACACCGACTCGTCGCCGTTGCCGTGCCCGACGAGCACGGCGGTGGTGCCGCCGGAGCCCGTCTTCAGGTCGAACTCGACCCGCCCGTCCGCGCCGACCCGCGGCGCACCCACGACCGTCGCCACGCCGCTGTCGAGCGAGTGGGCGGTGAAGGTGTCGCTCGCGTCCAGCGGCGTGATGGTCGCCGCCAGGGTCGCGGTGCTGTCGCGCTGGGCGTCGACGGGCGCGGCACAGCCGAGGCTGTAGCCGCCGTAGACCTCGAACTCCCAGATGTTGAGGCCGTACTTGGTCGCGGGCGAGCCGATGACCCGGATGTAGCGGATCTCCGCCGTCGGGAAGTCGGTCGTGTCGCGCCGGTGGTCGGCGGTCCCGGTGTTCTGCACGTGGGCGAGCGGCGACCAGTCCGTGCCGTTCACGGAGCCCTCCAGCCGGTAGTCGGTGGAGTTGCTGGTCTCCCATTCCACGACGGCCTGCGACACCGACCGCACCGAGCCGAGGTCGACCTGGAGCCAGTTCTGGTTCGTGTACGGCGCCGTGCCGGTGGGGCGGGCCGACGACCACTTGGTGGTCTTGGACCCGTCGGTCGCCATCGGGGCGGTGATGTTCGCCAGGTTGTTGTAGACGCTGTCCGCGGTGGTCGGCCTCCCCTTCGCGAGGTTCACCCGCCCGCCGGCGGTCGGCGCGGAGAGCAGGGAGGCGTCGCCGAAGACCTCGAACTCGAAGAGCGAGACGCCGTACGACGTCAGGGCGCGCTTGACGGTCTGCATCCGCACGTACCGGCCGGTCGCCGACACGGCGACGAGGTCGGTGCCGCCGTCGCTCCCCGCGGTCGGGGTCGTGTAGGCGTCCTTCCACGTCTGCCCGTCGTCCGAGACCTGGAGCTTGTACTGGCTGGCGTACGACGCCTCCCAGAACAGGCGCACGGCCCCGATCTTCTGGACGCTGCCGAGGTCGGCCTGCAGCCAGGAGGTGTCGGGCGAGCCGGTGCGGTCGGCGATCCAGCGGGTCGTGAGGTTGCCGTCGGTGGCGCTGCCCGGGTTGGTGCCGTCGGAGGCCGTGGTCGGCGCGCCGAGCGCGAGGTTCACGCTGGCGTTCGCCTTCAGCTCCCGCACTGCGAAGCCGCCCGATCCGCCCGGGTCGCCGCTGTCCAGCAGCAGCACCCGCACGAAGTTCGCCGCGGTGGCCGGGAAGTCGACGTGCTGGTGCCCGCCCGTCCCGTTCTGCACGAGCTTCTGGTCCGTCCAGGTCGTGCCGTCGGTGGAGGTCTGGACGAGGAACCGGGTCGCGTAGGCCGTGCCCCAGTCGATGTCCACTCCGGTAGCGAACGAGCCGGCGGCGAGCTGCTGGCGCAGCCACGGGCTGTCCCCGGCGGCCTGCCAGAACGTGCCCTGGTCGCCGTCGCCGGCCAGCGCGGGCCCGTGCCCGGCCGCCGAGGCGCTCGCGGAGTAGGGCGAGCCGTCCGACTCGTCCGCCGCCAGCGGCGCCGTCACGGTCTTGCCGAGCGTGGCGCCCGAGCCGAGCACGAACGAGCCGTGCATCGCGGCGCCCTTCCCGCTCAGCCCGACGTTCACCAGGAGGCCCGGCTGACCCGGGTTGGACAGGCTGACGACCGGCGTCGGCCCCGACTCGTCGAGCAGCACGATGGCCGGCTGGCTGACGGTGAGGGTGCGGCCGTCGCCGAGGTCGAGCGAGCCCGCCCGGTAGAAGGTCGCCATGGTGCGCTGGACGCGCGGGTCGTGCACGGCCTGCACGGCGGTGTCGTTGCGCAGGATGTCGACCGCCGGGTTCTTCGCGTAGGCCGCGGTCTGCTCCGGCGTGGCGCCGGGCAGCACGATGTACTCGTAGCCGGCTCCGGTCGGCTTCACGCCGTGGTCGAAGTAGAGCGTGAACGCGTCGTGGCTCTGCGGCTGGTCGCCGTAGTAGCTGCCGGTCTGGGTCTTGTCGGACACCACGACCGGGTCGCTCGACGGGAAGACGTAGCCGACCTTGTCGTTGTAGGCCCAGGACGGGTCGGCGACGGTCTTCGCGTCGGTCCCGGCGGCGACGGGCGCACCGTCAACGGTGGCGTTGGGCTTCGCGTCGACCTGGTTGACGGTCGTGTGCACGGCCGCCGCGTTGCTGGAGGTGATCCCCGCACCGAGCGCGACCATCCCGTCGTCGAGGTAGAAGTAGCTCTTCTGCGCCTGGGTGCTCGCGCGGTCGAGGCTCTCGACGCTGACACCGTAGGTGCCGTCGGAGACGCCGCCGGTGAAGCTGCCGCCGTTGGTCGAGCGGCCGTCGGTGCCGAGCGTGGTCTCCTTCACGTACGGGACGGTGGTGCCGGGGTAGTGGTACCAGTCGAAGGCCGGACCGAGGGCGGTGTACTCCTTGTTCGTCACCTGGATCGCCGTCGCGCCCGCCTTGCTCCACACGATCTCGTTTCCGACGTCCTTGCGCAGGGTCGAGCGGTACTCGCTGCCGACCGTGCGGCTGGAGTTGAGCGCCGTGAAGATGCCGTAGCCCGCGCGCTGGTGCGACGAGAACTCGGAGCGCCAGAAGTAGGTGTTGCCGGTCTGCCCGTTTCCTGCGGTCGTGCCGCGGATGCTGTCGGCCAGCTCGCGGTAGTCGCTCGCGTAGAGCGCGTCGGTGCGGGCCATCCGGTCCAGCGGGTCGAGGAACACCGCGGCGTAGCTGGTGACGCCGTCGACGGTCGTCGCCGGGCGGTACAGGAGGTACAGCATCCCGATCTCGCCGCGGATCATCCAGCGCGTGCCGTCGATGATGTAGAACGCGATCGTGTCGAGCTGATCGCGCGTGAAGGCGAGGCTGGTGCCGCGCGCCGAGTCGGCCCACATCGCGACCATGGTGAACAGCGCCATCCCGTAGCCCTCGCTGTAGAGCTGCGCGCCGTGCGCCCAGAACGTGGCGTCGGGCTGGACCGCCTCGTTCACCGCGCCGGAGCTGTCGACGGCCACGGTCTGCACCATGGTGGCGAACCCGGAACGGATCTGGTCGGCGTTGCGCGTGGCGAGCGCCTTGTAGAGGTAGTCGGAGGTGCGCCAGGCCCCGTTCGCGCCGGCCGGGTCGAGCTTGCCCTGGTTGTGCTTGATCGCCAGCGCGAGTCCGTCCGCGCTGAGCACGTCTCCGAGGAAGATCGAGATGCGGCCCATCGCGATGGACTCGCCGATCTCGGTCTCCCACCAGTTGGTGTTGCCCGGGTCGGCCTTGTCCCAGTAGGCGAGGGCGCGCTCCTCGGCGGCGAGCAGCTTCGCGTCGTGGAAGCCCTTCGCCGTCGTGTCCTGGTAGGCCTGCGCGATGGCGACCATGCGGTAGAGCGCCTTGTAGGCGTCCCACGTCTTGCCGTTGGCGGAGCTGGTGCGGTCGGTGTAGTCGACATCGGACCACGAGCCGTCCGCGTTCTGCGAGGCGACGTAGTCCAGCGCGTTGGAGGTCTGGGCCAGGTAGATGCCGTTGGCGATCTGCACCTCGTCGCCCTGGCTCAGGTAGTAGTCCTGCAGCCGCGACACGAT
Source organism: Actinomycetes bacterium (assembly GCA_023390155.1). GTDB lineage: Bacteria > Actinomycetota > Actinomycetes > Actinomycetales > Microbacteriaceae > Leifsonia. The sequence continues at coordinate 3,837 of JAEWDJ010000307.1, forward strand.
CGTCGCGACATCGGAGTCCAGGTCGGCGGCCGATGCCGGCGCGCTCGTCAGCCCGACGGCGCCGAGGGCGAGCGCGACCAGGGCGGCCGTCGCTCCGACGAGGCGGGAGCGCAGGCGCCCCCTCCCCCGCCGCCGGCCGTCCGTCGCCGGGGGGCCGGCCGGGGCGGGGGATGTTCGTGCTTCTCGGTCACGCGACATTGCGCAGACTCCTCTGGATCGGGTGGATCGGGTTCGGGTGAGGTGGAGCGGATGGTGCGGGTCGAGCGGATCGGAGGGGTGGGAGGGGTAGCGGTGCGGCCGCGACGGGCCGCCCGGTCAGTCGGCGGTGCGGACCAGCCGGGCGACGGAGATGCGGGTGTCGGCGGCGCCGTAGAAGACGAAGTGCTCGTCGCCGATCCGCTCGATCGCGGTCGGGAAGACGACGTTCGCGACCGTGCCGGCGGTCTCCTCGGCCGTCTCCGGCGTCAGGAGGGGCTCGCTGGTCCGCGCGATCACCCGGGACGGGTCGTCCGCGTCGAGCAGCATCGCGCCGACGACGTAGTTGACGTCGAAGGCGTGCGGCACGAAGGCGCTCTCGCCCACGGACCCGGTGACGCCGTGGTGCAGCAGCAGCCAGCCTTCCGGCACCCGCAGCGGCGCGGGGCCGGCGCCGATCTTCAGCGCCTCCCAGGCGAACTCGGGCCCGGCGACGAAGCGGTGGCCACGCGGCCGGACCAGGGCCTGGAGGTCGCGCCGGACCTCCTCGACGGGCACGTAGGAGATCCAGATGCTGGCGCGCCCGTCCGTGATCCCGGCCGGGAGCGGGGGCTCCTCGCCGGCGCGCACGAAGCCGAAGTCCCACATCGGCCGGTGCAGCATCGCGATGCTGGGGGTCCCCTCCGGGTCGGCGACGACCTCCGGGAAGAAGACGACGTCCTTGTTGGGGAACAGGTTGAGGTCGGTGTCGAGGGCGTCGTCGTAGGCGAACTGCAGCGGCCCGAGGCGCTCCCAGTGCTCGCCGTCGGTCGAGACCGCCAGGGCGGGCTTCGGGCCGAGCGGGCCGAAGGCGACATAGCTCATGACGTGCACCCCGAGCGCCGGGATGGCCGTGATGCGCGGGTCCTCCACGCCGCCGTGGCCGGTGCCGTGCTCCCAGCCGCGGTCCGCCTCGAGGGCGACCTCGAGCCCGGTGACGCCGGTCGGGACGCCGTCGGTGAGCTCGATCCGCGCCCGGCCGATGCGGGAGACGTTGTGCTCGGCCACCAGGCGGGGGAACAGGTGGAGGGTCCCGTCGGCGCTCTGCACCGTCGCCGGGTTGAGCACTCCCTCGACCTGACGCGGGTCGGCGGGGTCCGGCTCCATCACGACGCCGATGCGCTCGAGCGCGTACGGCACACGGGTGGAGAGGGAGGTGGAGATGGTGGTGGACACGGGACCCTTCTTCTGGATGGAGGTGGAGTGGCGGAGCGGGGCGCCGGTCAGCCCTTGATGGCGCCGACGACGCCGTTGACCAGGTAGCGCTGGATGAAGATGTAGCCGACGATGAGCGGGGCCGCGACGATGAACGTCGCCGCCGCCAGGAGCGGCCACTGGTTGCCGTAGGTTCCCTTGAAGGCGTAGAGCCCGACGGTCACCGGGAACTTGGTGGGGTCGGCCAGCAGCACGGTGGCGAGGATGATCTCGTTCCAGATCCACACCGCCTGGAGGATGAAGACCGTCACGAGGGCGGGCCGCGCCAGCGGGAGGATGAACCCGAACAGGTACCGCCAGTAGCCGACGCCGTCCATCGCCGCAGCCTCGTCCAGCTCCCGCGGGATGGACTTCACGAAGCCGCTCAGCAGCAGCGGGCCCACGCCCACGCCCACGCCCACCAGGAGGATGTAGCCGAGCTGGGTGTCGTAGAGCCCGAGCCGCAGCAGCAGCTGGAACTGCGTGATCAGGGCGTTCGGGAGGAACAGCACCAGCACGAAGATCACGGACCAGTACTTGGCGCCGCGCACGTAGCCGCGGGCCACGGGGAACGCCAGCACCAGCGTCAGGACCGTTCCGATGGCCGATCCGGCGACGGTGTAGAGCACGCTGTTCAGGATGTAGGCGCCGAAGTTGCCGGTGTTCCAGGCGGTCGCGAAGTTGCCCCACTGCGGGTCGGTCACGAGGCCGACGGGATCCGCCACGAACTCCGCCTGCGACTTGAGGGCGGTGTTCAGCAGGTAGAGCAGCGGGAAGAGGAAGACGATGAGGAGCACGAGCGCGCAGAGGTAGGCGCCGAAGGGGATGCGGCGCGTCCGGCGCTGCCTGCCCTGCTCCGGCGCGCGGTGCGGCGCGGCCGTCGTGGGTCGTTCCTGCGTCGCGGTCACAGTGCGACCTCCCGTCGGCGGAGCACGGCCAGGGCGGTGACCGACACGATGGCCACCAGCACGAACTGGACCATCGAGACGGCCGCCGCGTACCCCTGGGACTGCGAGAGCGTCGTGCCGGAGGCGCCGCCGAAGCCCTGCACGTAGACCAGGAGCGACAGCACCTGCGTCGACCGGTTGTTCGGCCCGCTCAGCACGTAGATGAGCTGGTAGCTCTGCAGGGCGTTGACGATGCCGAGCAGCACGTTCGCCGTGATGGAGGGGGCGAGGAGCGGGACGGTCACGTTGCGGAACCGCTGCCAGGCGCTCGCGCCGTCGATCTCCGCCGCCTCGTGCAGCTCCTCTGGCACCGCCTGCAGCCCCGAGAGGAAGATGATGACGGAGACGCCGAGCACCATCCACACCTGCACCAGGATGACGAGCGCGAGCGCGAGGTGCGGGTCGCCGAAGAACGCCGAGTGACCGCCGAAGAGGTCGAGCATCGACGCCGCCGGGCCGCCGCTGACGTTGAAGATGAGCGACCAGACCAGGCCGGTGACGGTCACGCCGAGGATGGTCGGCATGAAGACCACGGCGCGGTAGAAGTTGCGGCCCTTCAGCTTCCGGTTGAGCAGCACCGCGATGGCCAGGGCGACCACGATCTGGATGACCGTGCTGGCGAAGGCGAAGATCACCGTGTTGGTGAGCGCGTTGGCGCTGTCCGCCCACTTCGCGGGCGAGAAGAAGTCGACGTAGTTCTGGATGCCGACGAAGTCGATCGGCAGGCCGGGCAGGCCGCGCAGGTCGGTGAAGGAGGCGATCAGCACGCCGATCGCCGGGACGAACCCGAAGATGCCCAGCAGGAGCATCCCGAGCCCGAAGGAGACGCGCACGGGCGTGCGCCGGGGGAAGGGGAAGGTGTCAGCCATGTGTCGTTCGTTTCAGGAGGGGGCGGGGCCCCCCCGGGGCGGGGGGCGCCCCCCCCCCGGCCGGGGGGGG
>JAEWDJ010000325.1 GCA_023390155.1 Actinomycetes bacterium
CAACGGGCCCGGCAGCGGCGACGACGACACCGGCCGGAGTGGACGCGGAGGCCGGCGCGGGCGCGGACGCGACCCGCGCAAGCGTCGGCGCACCAAGCGGATCATCGGCTGGACCGCCGGGACGCTCGCCGTGCTGCTCGTGGTGCTCGGCGGCTACGCGGCCTACAGCTACTTCCGCTTCGTCAACGGCGTCAGCCATGTCGACGTGATCTCGAAGTCGGGCAAGGACGTCGACGGCACGGACCAGAACATCCTGCTCGTGGGCGACGACCACCGGCCGGATGGCGCGACGGCGCAGGAGCTCGCCGAGCTCAGCACCACCGACGACGGCGGCGGCACCAACACGGACACGATGATGATCCTGCACATCCCGGCGGACGGGAAGTCGGCGACCCTGATCTCCCTCCCGCGCGACTCCTGGGTGGACGTGCCGGGTCACGGGATGAACAAGCTCAACTCCGCGTTCTCGCTCGGCGGCGGCGCGACCGATCCGACGAGCGGCGCGAAGCTGCTGATCGACACGGTGCAGAACCTCACCGGGCTCTCCATCGACCACTACGTGCGCGTCTCCCTCCTCGGCTTCTACACGATCGCGAAGGCCCTCGGGCCGGTGCAGGTGTGCCTCAACGAGGCGGTAGACGACCCCTACTCGGGCGCGAACTTCCCCGCCGGGGTCTCGACGCTCGACGCGAAGCAGTCGCTCTCGTTCGTGCGGCAGCGGCACGGCCTGCCGCGCGGCGACCTCGACCGCGTGGTGCGCCAGCAGTACTTCCTCTCGGTGGAGGCCCACAAGTTCCTCTCGGCCGGGACCCTGCTGAACCCGGGCAAGCTGACGAACGTGCTCGACGCGGTCAGCGGCTCGCTCGAGACCGACCCCGGCCTCAACTTCCTGCAGCTGGCGACCCAGCTGCAGGGGCTCACGGGCGGCAAGATCGCGTCGGCGACCATCCCGATCTCCGGCACCCCGACGATCACGGTCGACGGCGAGGACCTGTCGATCGTCGAGGTGGACACCGCGGCGATGCCGGCCTTCATCCAGAGCCTGATGGGCACGCCGAGCGCCTACGAGAAGGCGACCGCGGCGAAGCCGGCCGACACGACGGTCACCGTGCTGAACGGCGGCAGCCAGAACGGCGCGGCGACCAGCGCGACGCAGGCGTTCGCCGCCGCGGGGTTCAAGACCGGCACCCCCGGCGACGCCGACTCGACCGCGACGACGGTCATCCAGTACCCGTCCGGGCAGGAGTCGCAGGCGAAGGCCATCGCGGCCCTCCTCCCCGGCGCGTCGGTCCAGCAGTCGAGCAGCGTCTCGGGCGTCACGGTCGTGCTCGGCGAGGACGGCGTCATGCCGGGCGCGGCGGGCGCGACCGGTGGTTCCGGCGACGCCGGCTCGGGCTCGGGATCGGGCTCGGGGTCGGCGCCCGCCCCGACGCCGACCCCGTCCTCCCCCGCGACCAACTACAGCGACACGGTCTGCATCAACTGACGCCGGCCGGCGACGCCGCGCTCAGTCGAACAGGCGACGGAAGATGTTCGTGTCGGCGAGGTCGACCAGCTCGTCCCCGCGGCCCGACATGATCGTGCGCAGCGCGTAGAGCGTGAAGCCCTTCACCTGCTCGGCCGTGATCGCCGGCGGGATGCTGAGCTCCTGCCGCGCGGTGACCACGTCGATCAGCGCCGGCCCGTCGTGCGCGAAGGCGGTGCGGAGGGCGCTCTCGAGCTCGTCCGGCTTCTCGACACGCTGCCCGTGCAGGCCGATGGCCTGGGCCACCTGGGCGAAGTCGGGGTTGTCGAGTCCCGTGCCGTAGTTCACGAAGCCGGCGGCCTTCATCTCGACCTCCACGAAGTTCAGGGAGGAGTTGTTGAAGACCACGATCTTCACCGGCAGCTTGTTCTGCCGCAGCGTGAGCAGCTCGCCGAGCAGCATGGCGAGGCCGCCGTCGCCGGCGAGGGCGACGACCTGTCGGTCGGGGAACGCCGCCTGCGCGCCGATGGCGTGCGGGAGGGCGTTGGCCATCGAACCGTGCGAGAAGGAGCCGATGAGGCGGCGCCGGCCGTTCATCCGCAGGTAGCGGGCCGCCCACACCACGGGCGAGCCGACGTCCGGGATGAACACCGCGTCGTCCGTCGCCAGCTCGCTGATGAGCCGCGCGACGTACTGGGGGTGGATGGGCGTGCGGTTGCGGTCGTTGACCGCCAGCTCGTCGAGGCTCTTGCGCGCCTTCTGGTAGTGCGCGGTCGAGGAGTCGAGGTGCTTGGTGTCGGAGCGCTCCTTGAGCAGGGGCAGCAGCGCCTCGGCCGTGTCCTTCACGCTGCCGACCAGGCCGAGGTCGACGGGCGTACGTCGCCCGAGGTTCTCGCCGCGCAGGTCGACCTGGATGATCTTCGCCTTCGACGGATAGAACTGCTGGTACGGGAAGTCGGTGCCGAGCATGAGCAGCGCGTCGCACGACTCCATCGCGCGATAGCCGGAGGAGAAGCCGAGCAGCCCGGTCATCCCGACGTCGTACGGGTTGTCGTACTCGATGAACTCCTTGCCGCGCAGCGCGTGCACCACCGGCGCCTTGAGCGCGCCCGCCAGGCGGATGAGCTCGGGGTGCCCGCCCTCGACGCCCGCCCCGGCGAGGATGGTGACCTTCTTGGCGCCGTTCAGGATGTCGGCCGCGGCCCGCAACTCGCCGTCGGTCGGGCGGGTGACCCGCGGGGAGTACTGGATGGGCGCCGACTTGCGCCGCCCGGCGCTGTCCTTCAGGAAGATCTCGCCGGGGACGACGACCACTGCGACCCCACGACGCTCGACCGCCGTGCGCATGGCGATCTCGAGCACGCGCGGCAGCTGCTCCGGGATCGAGACCAGCTCGGTGTAGACCGCCGCCTCGCGGAACATGTCCTGCGGGTGCGTCTCCTGGAAGTAGGTGCTCCCGATCTCGGGGCCGGGGATCTGCGCGGCGATGGCGAGGACCGGCACGCGGCTGCGGTTCGCGTCGAACAGGCCGTTGATGAGGTGGAGGTTGCCCGGCCCGCAGCTCCCGGCGCAGACCGCGAGCTCCCCGGTGAGGGCGGCCTCGGCGGCGGCCGCGAACGCCGCCGCCTCCTCGTGCCGCACGTGCTCCCACGTGATGTCGCCCGACCGGCGCAGCGCGTCGGTGAACCCGTTGAGGGAGTCGCCCGGGATGCCGTAGACGCGCTTCACCCCCGCGTCCCGGATGATCTCCACGATGGTGTCGGCGACGGTGGGCATGGATGGGCTCCTCACGTTCAACGGGCGATACCGCCAACGCTACGCCCCCGCCCGCGGCGCTGACGAGGGGGGCGGTGGGGACAGTTAGACTGGCGCGAGGGGACCGGTCCGCGACGCGGAACGGCAGCAGTACGGGGAGGTGTCCGGGATGTCGGCACGCACGAAGCAGACGAAGCGGGCGGTCATGCGCCTGGTCTACATCGACTTCTGGTCGGCGCTGAAGATGTCGTTCCTGGTCAGCCTGATCGTCGCCGCGATCACCGTGCTGCTCGCGCTCCTCCTGTGGACCGCGCTCGAGCGGTTCGGCGCCGTCGGGACCGCCCGCGAGTTCCTCGAGAGCGTCGCCGGGGCGCAGGGCGCGCAGCTCGTGGCGGGGATCACCTTCCCGAACTTCATGACGTTCACCCTCGTCGTCGCGCTGCTCGAGCTCATCGTGGTGTCGGCGCTCGGCGCGATCGTCGCGGCGCTGTTCAACCTCGCGACCACCGTGGTCGGAGGGTGGAAGGTCACCTTCGGGAGCGACTGAGGGCGGCGTCGGCGTCAGCAGCGTCAGTCGTGGCGTGGGCGGCGGCGGCGTCCGTGGCGCGGAGGAGCTCCAGGCCGCCGACGAGGAGGTCGACGCCGAACGCGAAGTCGGCCGCGGGAGCGCCCGCATCCACCGACGGGTCGACCGCCGTGGGATCCGCGGGGTCGGCCAGGACGCCGAGGCTGTCGTACTGCAGGCGCTGCTGCTCGTGCGAGACGTGGCCGAGCACGAAGTGCAGGAG
>JAEWDJ010000357.1 GCA_023390155.1 Actinomycetes bacterium
GGCCAGCACGATCTCGGGTCCGGCGAGCGCGAGGAGGCCGCTCATCCCGATGGACACCGTGCCCGCCTCCGCGACGCGGCCGGTGGGGAGCGCGGCGAGCAGGGCCTCGAGCAGCGGACCGATCGCGATGCCGTCCGGGCCGACGCTCACGCCGGGGCCGGAGACGGGCGCCTCCCCAGCGAAGGCGGCGCGGGATCCGGTGCCGCCGATGTCGATGGCGAGCACGCTCACGATGCGCGCACCCCGTCCGTCGTTCGTGGCACGGCCAGCCTCCCTCATCGCACCCGCCGATCCGTTCGGACCGCATGCAACACCATGACGCAAATTTACCGCCGATTCAATTCGACGGAATATCGTTTACATGACCGCCCTCGCGACGAGGGCGCGGGGAGGATGCGATGAACGTGGACGCCGTGGCGCGGATCGGCCAGGCCCTGCCGGGCCTCCGCCCCTCCGAGCAGCGGGTCGCTCGGCTGATCCTCGCGGATCCCGCCGCCGTCGTGGAGCTGCCGATCACGGGCCTCGCCGAACGCTGCGAGGTCTCCGTCGCCACCATCGTGCGGTTCTGCCAGGCGGTCGGCTACGCGGGGTACGGCGCCCTGCGGCTCGACCTCGCCTCGACGCGCGGACGCGAGGAGGTCACGCTCGGCCGCTTCGGCGTCGCCGACGCCGAGATCGCGCCGGAGGACGACGGCGCCGACGTCCTCGCCAAGATCGCGTACCACGAGGCACGGGCCATCGAGTCGACGGCCGCCAGCGTCGACGTGCCGACCCTGGACGCGGTGGCCGCCGCGATCGTGGCCGCCGACCGGGTCGAGATCTACGGTGCCGCCTCCAGCAGCCTCGCCGCGATCGACCTGCAGCAGAAGCTGCACCGCATCGGACGTATCGCATTCAACACGAGCGACATCCATCTCGCCCTGACCGGCGCCGCGCTGCTGACCGACCGCTCGGTCTCGATCGCGTTCTCGCACTCGGGCCTGACGGTGGAGGCCGCCGACAGCCTCCGGACCGCCGGGCGCGCGGGAGCGACGACCGTGGCCGTCACGAACTTCCCCGGCTCCCCCGTCGCCGGGCAGGCCGACCACGTGCTCGTCACGAGCGCCGGCGAGACGCGCTACCGGCCCGGCGCCATGTCGAGCCGGATCGCCCAGCTGGCGGTCGTCGACTTCCTCTTCGTGCGCATCGTGCAGCGGCTCGACCCCGACTCGCTGCCGTCGCTCCAGCTGACCTACGACGCCGTGCAGCCCCACCGGCACCCGCACGGCGGGGAGTGAACCCGCTGAGTCTTCGCTGTGGACCCGGGCGACCGGCCCCGGCCGCGTCCGCGCTGCCATACGCTCGCACCATGAGCCTCATGGACATCCCCTTCACCACCATCGACGGCGCCCCCGCGACGCTCGCCGATCACGCCGGCAAGGTCATCCTCATCGTCAACGTCGCCTCCCGCTGCGGCCTGGCCCCCCAGTATGAGAAGCTCGAGCAGCTGCAGGAGACCTACGGCGACCGCGGCTTCACGGTCATCGGCTTCCCGAGCAACCAGTTCCTCCAGGAGCTGAGCACGACGGAAGCCATCAAGGAGTACTGCTCGACCACCTGGGGCGTCACCTTCCCGATGATGGAGAAGGTGCGGGTCAACGGCCGCTCGGCCCACCCGCTGTACCAGGAGCTGACGACGCACCCCGACCAGGCGGGCAAGGCCGGCAAGGTCAAGTGGAACTTCGAGAAGTTCGTGGTGACGCCCGACGGCGCCGTGCACCGCTTCCGCCCGACGACCGAGCCGGACGACCCCGCCATCGTCTCCCTCATCGAGGAGTCCCTGCCGGCCGCCGCCTGAGCGCGGCGACTCGCCGGCCGCAGGGCCGACTACGCCCGCCGGAACCAGCGGCCGCCGACACGCTCGGTGAGCTGCCAGCGGCGCGGCTCGGCGACGGCGCCGATCCGCTCGACCGTGTGCCGGGCGACGCGGACCGCCTCCTCCACCGTGTCGGCCGTGAAGCGGACGGTGAGCCGCGCCTCGCGGGCGACCACGTCGACGCTCGACGCCTCGACGACGGTCAGCTCGGCGGCCGCGGCGACGGCCGCGGGCTCGACCGCCTGCGGGAGGACTCCGGCGCGCAGGGCACCGATCGACACGATCACACGAAAGGAGGGCACGGCCTCAGAGCTTACGGCCGTGCCCGGGTCTACCCTCTGTCGAAGGGGGAAGGGAGTGCACCGATGCACAGTGGAGCAGCAGCGACCGATGGGATCGAGATCGTCCGCGGCAGCGGGCTGACGGACGACGAGCTCGACGAGCTGGCCGGCCTCTTGGACCGGCGGCGCCACGACGACGTCGCCGAGGCCGAGCACCTGGCGGAGACGCTCGGCACGCTGCTCGCCTCCCGGTCGGAGTCGACCGCGGACGACGAGCACGACCCGGAGGGACCGACCCTGAGCTCCGAGTGGAGCCGCCTCCAGGCCCTGCGCTCGGACACCGCGCAGGACCTCGCCGCCGTGGAGGCCGCGGGCGAACGCCTCCGGCTCGGCACCTACGGCGTGTGCGCCCACTGCGGCCGCCCGATCGGCGTCGACCGCCTGCGCGCCCGCCCCACGGCCGAGCTCTGCATCGTC
>JAEWDJ010000381.1 GCA_023390155.1 Actinomycetes bacterium
GTGCGACCAGCGGTTCGAGCGCCTCGTACAGGCCCGGCGCCGCGGCGAGCAACAGCCTCCGCCCCTCGGGCCCGCCGTCGAGTCCCCCGACGCGCGCGCCCGCCTCCCGCGCCACGAGCGCCCCCGCCGCGTGGTCCCACGGGTTGAGCCCGCGCTCGTAGTAGGCGTCGAGCCGGCCCGCGGCGAGCCCGCACAGGTCGAGCGCGGCGGAGCCGATGCGCCGGATGTCGCGCACCTCGCCGATGAGCGTCGCCACGAACGCCGCCTGGCGCCGCCGGGCCGCGGCGTCGTACGAGAACCCGGTGCCGACGAGCGCCAGCGGCAGCTCGACACCCTCGTTGACCCGCAGCGGCCGCCCGTTGCGGGTCGACCCGAGTCCGGCTGCGGCCGCGAACACCTCTCCCGCCTCCGGATTCACGACGGCGCCCGCGAGAGTCCGCCAGGTGGCCGGATCGGGATCGCCCTCCACGACCGCGATGCTGACGGCGTAGTCCGGGATGCCGTACGCATAGTTGACCGTCCCGTCGATCGGGTCCACCACCCACGTCAGCCCGCTCGACCCGGCATCGCCGCCCGACTCCTCCCCGAAGAACCCGTCGGCCGGCCGCGCCGCGGCGAGCACCCCCCGGATCAGCTCCTCCGCCTCCCGATCGGCCCGCGTCACGATGTCCGACACCGACGACTTGGACGCCGCGATCTGCACCCCGTCCTCCCGGCGCTGCCGCGCGAGCGTCGCCGCCCGCTTGGCGACGGTCACGGCGATGTCACGGAGCTCTGCGTTCGAGGAGGTCATGGGACCAGCCTGACATGCGGGGGGAGATCGTGGTTGCTAAGCCACGGGCCCGCCCCACCCGCCCGGTGCGCTGCGCGTGACGAACGGGCGGTCACCGATCCGGCGACCGTACAACTCCACCTCCAGCTCTGTCGTCGCCGGGACTCTCGCCGTGGAGCGTCACGCTCTGCTGCTGGTTACCTTTTCCTCACCTCACTGTCGAGGTTACGTTTTCCTCACCTTCGGCAGAGGTTGCCTTTTTCGCCGACGTACGCGCCGCAAACGCCGGTGGCGAGTGAAGGATTCGAACCCCCGAAGGCCACGCCGTCTGATTCACAGTTCCGCTAGTCACGCTCACACGTCCGCACACACATCATCCCGACGTAGCTCTCGCCATATCGCGCCCACGTGCGTTGAGTTGGTGACTGCGGCGCTCTCGACCACCCGCGGCGCGGACGATGGGGGTGGGCCGCAGCATCCGTCGCCCGTAAAGTTGACTCCGTGGCTCTGAGAACCGGAATCGTCCTGGTCGGCACGTCCGATCAGCGGGCCTCCCTCAAGCCGGGGCAGAAGAGTCCCGGTATGGAGTTCCGCGAGACGGACACGAACCTGCGCTACACGCTCACCGCATCGGGCGCATGGATGCTGATCGCCGCCGGCCCCGCGGCCCACGCGGGCGACCAGGGGTCGACGACCTCTCCGCCATCGCCGGTGTCCGTTCCCGAATCGGCGACCGCGTTGCCCTACGGACTGACGATGAAATCCGGGTACGTGGTCGCCGCAACCTCCGTCGCCTTCGGGAACGAGTACTTCCCGGTGGTCACGTTCCCGGAGGCGTTCCCGAACGCATGCCTGCACGTCTCAACCACGCCTCTCAGCGGCGACCCGATCACGAAGGCGACCGGAGCCATCGCGCTGGACACCCTGTCGGCTAGCGAGTTCCGAGCGATGATCCCCGAGTCAGCCCACCCCTGGGTGCGTGGCTTCACCTGGGTCGCGTTCGGGCACTGACGGATGAACACACGACGCTCACACCAGAGCGATGACAACGAGCAAAGGCCCCCAGCCATATCTGCTGGGGGCCTTTGTTCTATTGGTCGGTGGCGAGTGAGGGATTCGAACCCCCGAAGGCTACGCCGTCTGATTTACAGTCAGATCCCTTTGGCCGCTAGGGTAACTCGCCGTTCGCGCTCCCGACCACCAGTCAGCTGCTGACCGAAGGCGCCCGATAAGAATACTGGTCGCGCGGCCCCACGCGAAATCAGGCCGCGTCCAGCCTCCTCCCACGCGCGCGGGCGGCGTCTGCCCGGGGCGAATTCGCGACCGGCAGAAGCCGCTGACGCGGACCGGGGCGGCGGTTGAGGATGGCCGCATGGACACCGACATGAACTCCCCGGTCCAGCGGTTGCTGGAGGAGCGGATCGTCTTCCTCGGCAGCGAGGTGACCGACGAGGCCGCCAACGAGATCTGCGCGCGGCTGCTGCTGCTCGACTCGATCGCCGCGGACAAGGACATCTACCTCTACATCAACTCCCCCGGCGGCTCCATCACGGCCGGCTTCGCGATCTACGACACGATGAACTTCGTGCGCGCCGACGTCGCCACCGTCGCGCTCGGCTTCGCGGCGTCGATGGGGCAGTTCCTGCTGTCGTCGGGCGCCCGAGGCAAGCGGTACGCGCTGCCGAACGCCTCGGTCGTGATGCACCAGCCGCACGGCGGATTCGGCGGCACGAGCGCGGACATCCAGACCCAGGCGAAGCAGATCCTCCACTTCAAGCGGCGGATGGCGCAGCTGACGAGCGAGCAGACCGGGCGACCGGTCGAGCAGATCGTGGCGGACGGCGACCGGGACCGCTGGTTCACGGCCGATGAGGCGCAGGAGTACGGCTTCGTGGACGCGGTGGTCGGGACGACGGGAGCCCTGCCGCGCTGATCGGGCCCCGCGACCCGCAGGCGTCAGCGACGAGCAGCCGGCCAGGCGACGCGCAGCCGGCCAGGCGACAAGCGGCAGTCAGGCGACGAGCAGCACCACGTCAAGCGACCAGCAGCAGCGCGGCCGGCGCCGGCTCCACGGCCGGCTCCGCCTCGACGTCCGCGGCTGCGGCGACCTCGGTCTCGGTGCGCGCCGCGACCTCCCGCTCGGGGACGAGGCTGAGCACCTGGGCGGTGCCCTGGCCGGCAGCCGGCGCCTGCTGCGCGGCGAACTCCGCAGCGACCCGGGTCAGCAGCTCGCCCTCCGGCATCTCCAGCACGCGGCACAGCGCGGCGAGGATCTCGGACGACGCCTCCTTGCGGCCCCGCTCGATCTCCGAGAGGTACGGGATGCTCACCCGCGAGGTCTCGGAGAGCTGGCGCAGCGTCGTGCCCCGCTCCGTCCGGATCCGACGGAGCACGGACCCGAGCGCGTGCCGCAGAAGCATGGCGACAGCCTAAGCCGGGGGCGGGCGATCCGTCCCGGGTGGATGCGGCGATTCTGCTCAGAGCAGAACGCCGGCGCAGACCGCAGACCGCAGACGGCAGACCGCAGACCGCGGACCGCAGACCGCCGCCGCAGCATTTCTACGCCGGCTCCGCCCCGGCGAGGACCTCCGGCGGGAGCACGCGCTGCGCCCCCAGCACCTCGAAGC
>JAEWDJ010000387.1 GCA_023390155.1 Actinomycetes bacterium
CCCCGCGAGCCTCGCGCGAACCGCTGCCCGGGTGGAGGGCCGCGAGCGCGGGTCGCTCCGCCGGCTGCTCGGGCGCCGTGACGGCGACATGCCCGCGCCCGCGAACGCGACGGCCGCCGATTGGACCGGCGCCACCCTCCTCGACACCGTCGCGACCTACGCGATCGCCTCCGCCGTCTGGGACACCTGGGACGTCGACGGCGTCGCCGGCGGCTGGGGCTGGTTCGACGAGTTCGACCTCTGAGCGGCGCCGGCGACGAGGGCCGGGGTCAACGACTGACCGGAAGCCCCCGTCGGTCGGGGTCGAGGTTCACGGGCACCCCGGTGAGCAGTTCGAGATGGGGCGGGTTCAGCCATTCGAGGTCGGCGACCGTGATCCCGAGACGGTGCGCGACGTCCGTCGGGGTGTCGCCCGCGGCGGGCGTGTAGTCCGTAGCGCTCGCCACGCCGCGTGCCCCGGTCTCTGGGCCGGCGTCGGCGACGGCGGCGGAGAGGCCCCGCGGCGCGATCGTCCAGTGGAGCTCTGCGCTTCCCGCTATGTCGAGGAGGCAGTCGCTCGCGTCCGTGCGCGTCGAGGAGAGCAGCGCGGTCCGGAACACGGTCGGGTCGCCGAACTCCGCGAAGTCGTCCGCCGGCAGCGTGAGGGCGACTCCGCCCTCCGGGCCGTCGAGCGGGAGCGACCACGCAAATCCGGAGTCGGCGCATTCGTCGCCGCTCACCGGAGTCAGTCGGAGCGAGTCCGCACCCGGGACGCGGGTGGGGAAGGCGACGGTGACGCGGTCATCCGCGGCCGTGATGGTCAGCTCGCCGAGGGAGGCGCCGCCCGGCGCGTGCAGCTCGGCGGTCGCGAGCACGCCCTCCGGATAGCGCGGACCGCCGTCGGTGGAGAGCGGATCAGGGGTCCCGGTCACCGAGGTCAGGGGAGTGGAGCGGCTGCCGCCGGGCTCCGCGGTCGCGGTGCACCCTGTCGTCAGCAGGGCGGCGACCGCGATTACGGCTCCGCCCCCGATCCATCCCACGATGCGCATCAGCACCCGGCCCCCGTCCGCCACGCCGCCCCCGGGCGCGTCGTCACAGCCTACCGGCAGTGCCGCTCAGGAGGCCGAGTGCTGCTGCAGGAACCCGTACACGTCCGAGTCGTCCACGCCCGGGAACGAGCCCGACGGCAGGGGCGACAGGATGTGCGCGTGCAGTCGGGCGCTCGGCCACGCCTTGCCGGCCCAGCGGCCCGAGAGGTCGGCGGGCGGGCGTTTGCAGCACGACTCGTCGGGGCACCTGGACTCGGTGCGCACCGTCGTCTCGCGGCCGCGGAACCACTTCGCCTGGTCGAAGGGGACGCCGACGCTGATCGAGAACCCGCCCTCGGCCGTCGAGCCGACCTGGGTCGCGCACCAGAACGTCCCGACCGGGGTGTCGGTGTACTGGTACAGCTCGGTCGTGCGGTTCGTGTGCGTGAACGCCTCGCGGGCGCCCCACTTGCGGCAGACGACCTGGCCCTCGATGGAGCCGGTGACGTCGGTCGGCAGGGGCAGGCCGTCGTTCTCGTAGCCCTTGTAGAGGGCGCCGTCATCGCCGACGCGCAGGAAGTGGAGGGTCATGTCGAGGTGCGCCGTCGCGAGGTTCGTCAGGCGCAGGGCCGCGGCCTCGTGGGTGACGCCGAACGCGTCGCGGAAGTCCTCGACGGCGAGGTCCTTCTCCTTCTTCGCGTCCTGGAGGAAGGCGACCGCCGCGTCCCGGGGCATCAGGCAGCAGGCGGCGAAGTAGTTGATCTCCAGCCGCTGCCGCAGGAAGTCGGCGTAACTCTCGGGGCGTTCATGGCCGAGGAGGCGATGCGCCATCGCCTGCAGCGCCATCGAGCGCAGGCCGTGTCCGCCCGGGATGGAGGCCGGCGGGAGGTAGATGCGCCCGTTCTCGAGGTCGGTGATCGAGCGCGTGGACCGCGGGAGGTCGCTCGCGTAGATCAGCTCGAAGCCGAGCTGCTCCGCCATCACGCTCACCTCGCGGTGGGTGAGGGCGCCGCGCGTGTGGCCGGACGCGCGCACGCGCTCCTCGGCGAGCTCCTCGATCGCCGGCATGTAGTTGTTCTGCGCGCGCATCCGCTCCCGCAACTCGGTGTTGGCGCGGCGGGCCTCCTCCGGGGTCGCGATCGCCTCGGAGGCGCGGCGCGAGAGCTCGCGATGGAGGCCGACGAGCGCCTCCAGGGTCTCGGTCGGTGTGCCCTTGGTGGGCTTGACCGCCGGCAGTCCGAGGGAGGCGTACAGCGTGCCCCGCTGCGCCCGGGCGAGCTCGATCTCCAGCGCGGCGCGCTCGTCCGGCGGCTCGGCCGAGAGCAGGTCGGCCAGCTGCACCCCCAATGCTCCGGCGAGGGTGACCAGGAGGGTGACGCGGGGCTCCCGCTTGCCGTTCTCGATGAGGGAGAGCTGGCTCGGGGCGACACCGACGGTCGCGCCCAGCTCGTCGAGCGTCAGGCCGCGATTCGTGCGGAAATGGCGGATGCGGTGCCCGAGCGTGGCGATATCGGCGCCCGCCGCGGTGATCGACGACTCCATGCCTTCACGATAGCGAAAGAATCGCGATTCTTTCCACCATTTTTCTCCTCACGAAGCCCAGAAGGTCGCCGAAGCTGGTTGCACAGCACTTCTTTCCGATTCGAGAGGACGACGGTCATGACCATCGCCGAGCTTCCGCTGACCGACACCGGCCGCGACGACGCGGACCGCGACGGCCTCCGCCAGGACGCCGCCCCCGACCCCGCGGCAGCCGCCGCCTCCGCCCCGTCCCTCACCGGACTCGCCGCCCTCGACGCGTGGGTGAGCGACATCGCCGAGCTCACTCAGCCGGAGGAGATCGTCTGGTGCGACGGCACTCTCGGGGAGGCCGACCGCCTCACCAAGCAGCTCGTCGCCGAGGGCAAGCTCATCCGCCTCAACCCCGAGTGGCGCCCCAACAGCTTCCTCGCGCGCACCGATCCCGGCGACGTCGCCCGGGTCGAGGACCGCACCTTCATCTGCTCGGTCGACGAGGCGGACGCCGGCCCGACCAACAACTGGCGCGAGCCGGAGGCGATGCGCGCCGAGCTGCGAGAGGTCTTCGCCGGAAGCATGCGCGGTCGCACCATGTACGTCGTCCCGTTCTCCATGGGCCCGGTCGGCGGCCCGCTGTCGCAGGTCGGCATCCAGCTCACCGACTCCGCCTACGTCGCGGTCAGCATGGGGATGATGACCCGCGTCACCAGCACCGTGCTCGACCTCATCGCCGCCGGCCAGCCGTGGGTTCCGACCGTGCACAGCGTGGGCGCGCCGCTGATCGACGACGAGGGCCACCGCCACGACGACGTCGCCTGGCCGTGCAATGAGACGAAGTACATCGTGCAGTTCCCCGAGACGCGCGAGATCTGGTCGTTCGGCTCCGGCTACGGCGGCAACGCCATCCTGGCCAAGAAGTGCTTCGCGCTGCGGATCGCCTCGGTGATGGCGCGCGACGAAGGCTGGCTCGCCGAGCACATGCTCATCGTCAAGGTCACCTCGCCGGAGGGGCGGGCCTTCCACTTCGCCGCGGCCTTCCCGTCGGCGTGCGGCAAGACGAACCTCGCCATGCTCAAGCCGAGCATCCCGGGCTGGACGGTCGAGACCGTCGGCGACGACATCGCGTGGCTGCGCCCCGGCCCGGACGGCCGGCTGCGCGCCATCAACCCGGAGGCCGGCTTCTTCGGCGTCGCGCCGGGGACGGGCGAGCTCACCAACGCGACCGCGGTCGACACGCTGTGGGGCAACACGATCTTCACGAACGTCGCCCTGCGCGACGACGGCGACGTCTGGTGGGAGGGGCTGACGGAGGAGCCGCCCGCGCACCTCATCGACTGGGAGGGCAACGACTGGACGCCCGAGTCCGGCCGGCCCGCCGCGCACCCGAACTCCCGCTTCACGGTGTCCGCGGCGCAGTGCCCGGCCATCGCGGACGACTGGGACGCGTTCGACGGCGTGCCGATCGACGCCATCCTGTTCGGCGGCCGCCGCGCGACGAACGTGCCGCTGGTCGCCCAGGCGCGCGACTGGAAGCACGGCGTCTTCCTCGGCGCGACCATCTCGTCGGAGCAGACGGCCGCGGCGGAGGGGACCGTCGGCGAGCTGCGCCGCGACCCCTTCGCGATGCTGCCGTTCTGCGGCTACAACATGGCCGACTACTGGGCCCACTGGCTGGAGATGGGGGAGAAGCTCGGTGCCGACGCACCGGCCGTGTTCCAGGTGAACTGGTTCCGCAAGGGCGAGGACGGGCGCTTCCTGTGGCCTGGTTTCAGCGAGAACGCGCGGGTGATCGAGTGGATCGCGCGCCGAGTCGAGGGCACCGCCGGCGCGGTGGAGGCGCCCATCGGCCGCCTCCCGCAGCTCGACGAGCTCGACCTCGACGGGCTCGACCTGCCGGAGGAGGACGTCGCCGCCCTCTTCCAGATCGACCGCGACAGCTGGCTCGCCGAGTGCGACCTGACCGACGAGTTCTTCGGCCGCTTCGGCTCGCGCGTCCCGGCCGCCCTCCACGCCGAGCTCGCGTCCCTCCGCTACCACCTCCGCGCCTGACCGACCGAAACCGCCGAGTGCACGGATTCTCTGTGTACTCGGCGGTTTTCGTGCGAGTTACCGCGTACTCGGCGGCTTGCCGCGGTCAGACGAGGAGCTGGTGCTTGGCGAGGTCTCGGTAGAGCGGGGTGCTGGCGACCAGCTCGGAGTGGGTGCCGACGCCGACGACCCGGCCGTGGTCGAGCACGACGATCTGGTCGGAGTCGACGACGGTGGAGAGCCGGTGCGCGATCACGAGCAGCGTGCGGTCCTCCGCGACGGCGTCGATCGCCTCCCGCATCAGCTGCTCGTTGCGCCCGTCGAGGCTCGACGTCGACTCGTCCAGCAGCAGCACGGGCGGGGCCGCGAGCAGCGCGCGGGCGATCGCGAGGCGCTGGCGCTCGCCGCCGGAGAGCATGATGCCGTCTTCGCCGACCGGCGCCGCGAGCCCGAGGTCGCTGCGCTCGAGCACCTCGGTCAGGTTGACGGCGTGCAGCACGTCGATGCAGGCCGCGTCGGTCGCGGAGGGGGCCGAGAGCGTGAGGTTGTCGCGCAGCGATCCGGCGAGCACCGGCGCGTCCTGCTCGACGTAGCCGATCTGCTCGCGGAGCGCCGTGCGCTCCAGGCTCCGCACATCGAGACCGCCGAAGCGCACCTCGCCCGCCTCGACGTCGTAGAACCGCTCGATGAGCGCGAGGATGGTCGACTTGCCCGCACCGGAGGGCCCGACGAGCGCCGTGCGCTTGCCGCGCGGAACGGTGAAGCTGACGCCGTGCAGCACGCCGCCGCGATGCGCGGGCGACGCGTCGTCGGCACCGGCGCCGGCCGCCGCTTCCGCCT
>JAEWDJ010000440.1 GCA_023390155.1 Actinomycetes bacterium
AGGATGAGGATCACGACACCGAGTGGCAGGCTGCCTCGGAGCACGGGGAAGAGGAACAGGCCGATCGCGCCTCCGACGTTCGTCATGAATCCGGAGATCGCGGTGCCTGTCGCCCGCACCTCGGAGCGGTAGGAGAGCGCCGCCATGGTCTTGCCCGTCATCGACACGCAGGCGAAATCGACGAGCATGAGCAGTGCGGGGAAGACGGCGAGCAGGAACGGGCTGATCTTCCCGTCGAACAGTCCCATCGCCACGAGCAGCAGGAAGAAGGCGCCGAAGCCGAACAGTGCGATGTTGCGCAGTCCGAACCGGCGACCGAGGAACGGCGAAGCGAAGCCGCCCACGCTGCCCAGCAGGTTGTAGCCGATGGACACCAGCAGCGCCGCCACGAAGTCGCCGTCGAAGAGCGCGAGGGCGATGATCGGCAGATACCAGCCGATCGCGTTGTACTGCAGGTAGGCGCATGCGGAGATGGTGGCCGAGAGGATGGTGCGCCGCCGGTAGACGCCACGGAACGGGATCGCGATGTTACCGGCGTTCCGGCGTCCCGTGACGCGAGGGACCGAGTCGTCGCCGATGAACGCGTCGTCGGGATAGAGGCGACCGAGGCTCGCCGCCGCTTCGCGCATCCGTCCCAGCCGCGCGAGCCACGCCGGGCTCTCGACCAGGAATCTCAGCTGCGCGAGGAGGAGCAGGAACGCGAGCACGGCGGCCGTTCCGATGGAGTAGCGCCACACGTCGCCGCCGACGCCGAGCCCGTAGAACAACAGGGTCACGCCGAGGTTCGCGGCCACGGCGATGCACCAGAGGCCGCTCCAGAGATTGAGACGCGAACTCTTGCTGGCCGGGGTGTACTCCGCCAGCAGGGCCAGGGCGATGCTGAGATCGATGCCGTAGGAGGCGCCCACCAGGATGCGGCCGCCGAACACCGTCTCGAAGTTCGGCGCGAGGGCCATCATCAGAACGCCCACCATGTAGATCAACTTGGTGGCGATCATCGGGCGGATGCGTCCGAATCGGTCCGCCAGCCAGCCGCCGACCGGGTTGAACACGAGTGCGACGACCGCCGCGACGGCGGTCAGCAGACCCACCTGGGTCGGTGAAAGTGCGAACTGCTCGGTGAGGGAGGACAAGCCGGACCCGAGGCTGGCGTTCGCGAAGGCGTCGAGGAAGAGGCCGCCGAGTGCGACGAACCAGGCGGCCCGCGCGCGCCCGGTGAAGTGTGCTCGGCGGTCGATGAACGCGGTCACGTCGCGGGCGGAGGCGATACGGATGGGTTGACTCATGATGGAACCTTTCGTGCGTCATTGCAGGAACGGGAACGCGCGAGGCGTTCTTAGAAGGCGGCGGAGAGCCGCAGCTGCGAGGCGCGCAAGTGATGGCGCATCGCCAGAGCTGCCTGAGGCGCGTCGTGCCGGGTGATCGCGTCGATCACGGCGTCGTGCTCGGCGACCGCTTCGCTCGTGATCGCCCGATCGAAGAGGAGGCGGAACATATGAACGTGGGCGTGCATCATCTCGAAGCTGCGCCGCAGCATCCCGTTGCCCGTGGCCTCCACGATCGCACCATGGAACTGCGAGTCGAGGCGGGCGAAGGCGCTGTAATCGACCAGCTCGCCGCGTGACGCGCGCCCGGCCATCTCTCGGCCGAGACGCACGATCTCGTCGACCTGATCCGGTGTCGCACGCTTGGCGGTGAGACCGGCGGCGGCGGGCTCGATCAGCTGGCGGAGCTCGAAGAGGTCGGCGAATTCGGACCGGGTGAGCCTGGCACTGGCCGTGAACCCGGAGAGGTAGGAGTTCGTCACCAGTCCTTCGGCTTCGAGGATGGCGAGTGCGCGACGGATGGGCGTCTGAGACACGCCCAGAGTCCGAGCCAGGCCGTCCACCGACAGCTTCTCGCCCGGACGGATGCGGCCGGAGATGATGCGCTCGAGAAGCTCGTCGTAGACACGCTCTCCGACGGGGATCCGCACGTCGTTTCTCATCGCTGCTGCATCCTCCCGCCCGCGTGATCCGATCCGATCGGATCGGATCAAAATGAAACTAACCACGTATCATTATTAAGTCAAGCGCCTGAGCGAAGTGTCCGATGCGTGGATGAGTGGCCTTGAGTTAAATTGAGCTGCCCCATGATGGGACAGGACCATCACGGTGAACCTCACAGCACCAGTGCTTCCGTCGCAGCTGTTCGCGCGGACTCTCGTCGGGCGAGACCTCTCCGGACGGATCGTCAACATCACGTCTATCGACGCGGTCGCTGCTGAACCACGCACCGCGGCGTACACGACCACGAAGGCGGCGCTCGCCGGTCTCTCCAGAGCGATGGCTGTGGACCTCGCCCCCTACGGGATCAGTGTCAACTGCGTTGCCCCGGGTGCGATCTCCACCGACGACGCGATAGCTCGCAACGGCGGTCCATCCTTCATGGAGGCGCTCGCCCGACGTGTGCCCTCCGGGCGCGCGGGGACGGCGGACGAGGTCGCGGCGGTCGTGGCGTTTCTCCTGGGTGACGCCCCCGATTACCTGACGGGCAGCTCGCTGACGGTCGACGGCGGCGCGACTACGTCGTTGCTGTGGGAGGCCTGAGGGGAGGCACTCCGCTCAGCGACCCGCCGCCGCCTCCCCGCGCAGCGTCATCACCGCACTGCTGACCACCGCGACGACCTTGCCGTCGTCCCGCGTGATCTCGCACTGGTACTGGCTCACGGTCCGCCCGGGATGGGTG
>JAEWDJ010000460.1 GCA_023390155.1 Actinomycetes bacterium
CTCCTGCACCGCCTCTTCGGCGAGCAGGAGGTCGCCCGTCGTGCGCGCGACCGCGCCCAGGATGCGCGGCGCGTCTTCGCGGTAGGCGCGGTCGAGCTCCGCGGCCGGCGTCACCGCACCGCGTCGAGCACCAGCACCGGGTACACCTCCACCCAGCCGCCGGTCGGGACCAGCGCGCCGAGCTCGCGCGCCTGCTGCGGGCTCGACGCGGTGAAGCTGTAGAAGCCGGTGATCACCTCGCGGGTCTCGCCGAACGGGCCGTCGGTGTAGACCGGTGCGCCATCGGTGCCCGGGGTCACCTTGATCGCGCGCTCCGCGGACTGCAGCGCGCTGCTGGCGACGATGCGCTCACCGGCCGCGGCCACCGCGTCCTGAAAGGTCTTGTGCGCGGCCATGCCGTCGCGCCACTCCTCCGCCGTCATGGCGTCCGGGTCCCACTCGGGCTCCCGGATGAGCAGAACGTACTCGTCGGACATCGTGTCTCCTCACTCGTATGGGTATCGACACCTCTACGACGTAAGTCAACCGCCGGAATCGACAGCCGGCGAGAATTTTCTTCCCCGCCGGCCGCGACGACTCAGGACTCCGTGATGTCGATCTCCTGCATGAGGTCGGCGTCGATGGCGACGCGCACCTTCTCGAGCAGCCCCTCTGGCACGCGGGAGTCGACCGTCAGGACGCTGAGCGCCTTGCCGCCGGCCGAGGTGCGGGCGATCTGCATGCCGGCGATGTTGATCGACGACTCGCCGAACTCGCGGCCGTAGACCGCGACGATGCCGGGGCGGTCGTCGTAGACCATGACGATGAGGTGCTCGGCGATCGGGACCTCGACGTCGTAGCCGTTGATCTCGACGACCTTCTCGATCTGCTTGGTGCCGGTGAGCGTGCCCGAGACCGAGACCTGGCTGCCGTCGCTCAGCGCGCCGCGCAGTGTGATCAGGTTGCGGTACTCCTCGCTCACGGAGTCGGTGATGAGGCGCACCTCGATGCCGCGCTGCTCGGCGAGGAGCGGCGCGTTCACGTACGAGACGGTCTCGCTCACGATGTTGGTGAAGATGCCCTTCAGCGCCGCGAGCTTGAGCACGCTGACGTCGTAGTCGACGAGCTCGCCGCGCACCTCCACGTCGATGCTGGTGAGCGGGCTGTGCGCGAGGCCCGAGAAGACCTGGCCCAGCTTCTCGACCAGCGGGATGCCGGGGCGCACGTACGGGTCGATGACGCCGCCGGCGACGTTGACCGCGTCGGGCACGAGCTCCCCCGACAGGGCCAGGCGCACCGAGCGGGCGACCGAGACGCCCGCCTTCTCCTGCGCCTCGTCGGTCGACGCGCCGAGGTGCGGGGTGACGATGACGTTCTCGAGGGCGAGCAGCGGCGAGTCCTGCGGCGGCTCGCTGACGAAGACGTCGAGGCCTGCGCCGGCGATCGTTCCCGCGGTGAGCGCGCGGTACAGCGCGTCCTCGTCGATGAGCCCGCCGCGCGCGACGTTGACGATGTAGGCCGTGTCCTTCATGAGCGCGAGCTGGTCGTCGCTGATCATCCCGGTGGTCTCCGGGGTCTTCGGCATGTGGATGGTGATGAAGTCCGACTCGGCGAGGAGCTCGTCGAGGGTGACCAGCTGCACGCCCAGCTGCTGCGCGCGAGCGGAGGTCACGTACGGGTCGTACGCCACTACCTTGGTGCCGAAGGCCTGCAGGCGGGCCGTGATGAGCGCGCCGATGCGGCCGAGGCCGATGATGCCGATGGTCTTCTCGTACAGCTCGACGCCGGTGTACTTCGAGCGCTTCCACTGCCCCTGCGCGAGCGCGCTGTGCGCGGCCGGGATGTGGCGGGCCAGGCTCAGGATGTGCCCGACGGTCAGCTCGGCGGCCGAGATGATGTTGGAGGTCGGGGCGTTCACGACCATGACGCCCGCGGTGGTCGCGGTCTTGATGTCGACGTTGTCGAGCCCGACGCCCGCGCGGGCGACGACCTTGAGCTTCGGCGCCGCGCCGATGACCTCGGCGTCGACCTTCGTGGCGGAACGGACGAGGATCGCGTCCGCGTCGGCCACCGCGGAGAGCAGCGCCGGGCGGTCGGTGCCGTCCACGGAGCGGATCTCGAAGTCGGGCCCCAGGGCGTCGACGGTGGCGGGCGAGAGTTCTTCGGCGATCAGGACGACCGGCTTTGTCACGTGGCAGATTCCTTCGAGGTGCAGGGCTGACTTGGGAGAGAAGAGCGCCACGGGCGATGGGGCGCGGGTCCGCGTTAACTCTAGCGGGCGCGCACCCGGTGCTTTCGCCGCGTTACGGCCGGGCGGGAGGGCGGGCCGGGTGGGCGGGCAGGAGGAGGATGGGGCGGTGACCGCCTTCGAGATCGTCCAGCTCGTGCTCCGTGCCGCCCTCGCGGTCGTCTTCGTCGCGATGGGCGTGCTGCATTTCGTGCCGGGGCCGGCGCGCGGGATGGCGGCGATGATCCCGCCGGGCCTGCGCCGCGCCGGGGTGCTCGCGCCTCCGGTGCTCGTCGCCGTCACCGGGGTCTGCGAGCTGGCCGGAGGCATCGGGCTGCTCCTCCCCGCGACCCGCGTCGCAGCCGCCGTGTGCCTGGCGGTGTTCCTGATCGCGGTGTTCCCGGCGAACGCCTATGCCGCGCGCCACCCCGACCGGTTCGGTGCGTTCGGCACGCCGCTCGTCCCGCGGGCGCTGCTCCAGGTCGTGCTGATCGGGCTGTGCGTGGTCTGCGCCCTGTAGGCGTCAGCCGCGTGCCGCCGCGACGGCGTCGCGGACCGTCGTCGGGTCGGTGATGTCGTAGGCGGCGTCTCCCCCGCCCGGACCGCTCGGCGCACCCAGCACGGTGTCGCGCGCGGACAGGTGGACCGCATCCACGCCGGCGAGGTGCAGCGCCGCGATGTCCTCCACGCGCACTCCCCCTCCCGCCATGATCTGGATGCGGCCGTGCGCCCGCGCGACGAGGTCGGCGAGCACGCCGACGCCGTCGATGCTGCGGGCCGCGCCGCCCGACGACAGCACCCGGGTGACGCCGCGGCTCGCGAGCGCCTCCACGGCCTCCAGGGGATCCGGCACGATGTCGATCGCCCGGTGGAAGGTGACGGCGAGGCCGCCGGCCGCGTCGACGAATCGTCCGACGGCGTCGAGGTCGACCCGGGATCGCTCGTCGAGCGCCCCGACCACGACGCCGGCCGCGCCGGCCTCCCGCGCGAAGCGGATGTCGGCCACGGTCGTCGCGAGCTCGTCCGCGTCGTAGACGAAACCGCCGCCGCGGGGACGGATGAGCACGTGCACGAAACCGTGCCGCCCGGCCACGTCGGCGGCGTCGACGGCCGAGCGCAGCAGGCCGGCGGACGGCGTCAACCCGCCGAGGCCCAGCGCCGAGCACAGCTCGACACGGTCGGCGCCCTCCGCGAGGGCGATGCGCACGCCGGGGAGGTCCTGCACGGCGATCTCAACGGCGGGGCGGGGCATGCGGGGTCCTCTCGACGACGAAGGGGTGGCGC
>JAEWDJ010000461.1 GCA_023390155.1 Actinomycetes bacterium
GCCCGCGGGCGCGCTCACCCCGGCCGCGTGGCCGGGCAGCGCCGACGTCGCGGTCTCGGACACGCAGTGCGCGTGGACCACGACGACCGGCCCCGAGGGCCGCGACGTCAGCGGCCTCGTCTTCGACCCGAAGGACCCGAACGTCCTCTACTCGGTCAAGAACAAGAGCTGGGTGTTCCGGATGGTGAAGCAGGACGGCCTCTGGGTCGCCGACACGGCGAACGGCTGGGGAGCGGGCAAGCAGATCTTCTTCCCGGGCAGCACCGACACCGCCACGAACCAGCCCGACTCCGAGGGCCTGACGATCGGCCCGGACGGCGCCCTCTACGTCACCACCGAGCGCAACAACGCGGCGAACACCATTCCGCTCAACTCCATCCTGCGCATCGACCCCGCCCAGCCGGGAACGCAGCTGGTGGCGACGGACCAGTGGAACCTGACCGCGGAGTTCCCGGAGCTGCACGCCGGCAACAAGACCGAGGCGAACCTGGGCTTCGAGGGCGTCACCTTCGTGCCCGACAGCTACCTGACCGCCACCGGCTTCGTCGACCAGTCGACGGGAGCGGCCTACTCCCCGGCGGACTACCCGCAGCACGGCAGCGGCCTGTACTTCGCGGCTCTCGAGAACGACGGCAAGCTCTACGCGTACGCCCTGAACAGCGACCACAGCTTCCACCGCGTCGCCGTCGTCGACACCGGGATGGGCCACGTCATGGACGCTCAGTTCGACGCCGGCACGCAGCGCATCTGGGCGCTCTGCGACAACACCTGCGGCGTCGTGTCGACCGTGCTGAAGGTGGATGCGACCGGCGCGATCGTGCCCGAGGTCTCCTACGCCAAGCCGGCGGGCCTCCCCGTCGACAACCTCGAGGGCTTCGCACTGGCCCCGGCCTCCACCTGCAGCGCGGGCACCCGCGAGGCGGTCTGGTCGGACGACGGCGTGTACGGCACCGGCGCGGGCAGCGCCGGCGAGGGCCACGCGCTCTACAGCGGCCGCATCTCCTGCGACCTGAAGCTCGGCGAGCAGGGCGTGCCGCCGACCGGGCCCACCGACCCGGATCCCGCCGCCGCCCTGACGCTGTCCGCGGGCTCCGCACGGGTCGGCGACCGGATCACCCTGACCGGCACCCACCTGACCCCCGGCACCGAGGTGTCCTTCGTGCTCCACTCGACCCCGGTGCTGCTCGGCACCGCGACGAGCGCCGCGGACGGCACGCTGAGCTTCACGTTCTCGGTACCGGCGGTCGCGCCCGGGGCGCACACCGTGACCGCCTCGATCGGCGGCACCGAGGTGGCGTCCGTCGCATTCACCATCGTGGCCGCGGCGGGCGGCGACACGACCGTCGCCGCAGCGAGCTCGCTCGCCTCGACCGGCTCCGACCTGAACGGCTCGGTGATCGCCGCCGCGCTTGTGCTGCTCGCGGCCGGCGGCGCGCTGGTCGCCCGTCGCCGCCGTCGCAGCGGAGCGCCGATCGGCGGCTGAGGCGGAACGCGCGACGCCCCCTGCTCCGCGCGGAGCAGGGGGCGTCGTTGTGCGTGGAGGCTCAGTGCACGTGCTCGGGCGCCGCCGTGTGCTCGGTCGCCGGCACGGCCGGGGCGCCGAACTTGAAGGCGAGCCGACCGTGGGCGAAGCCGCCACCGGCACGGATGGCGGTGGCGACCCACGCGGCCTCCGCCAGCTCCTCCTCCGACGCCCCGGCGGCGACGGCCCGCTGCGAATGCGCGTCGATGCAGTAGACGCACTGCGTGGTGATCCCCACCGCAACCGCGATCAGCTCCCGGAACTTCAACGGGATCGCCCGCCCCTCCCCCGCGAAGACGGCCTCGTCGAACTCAAGGAACGCCTTCAGGATGTCGGGCGTCTCGTTCTTGTAGACGCGGGTGAACTTCCGGTCGGCTTCGCGGTCAAAATACTCGCTCATTCCGTCTCCCTGGATCTCGGTGGCGTGTCGGTGGATGCGCGGAGGGCGCAGGCGAGCCGACGCTAGCGGAGGCGGGGAGGCGTGTCACGGCGGGGTTGCGGTTCGTGACGTCGGGCCTCGGCGGATGGCGGTAAGGGGAGGGAGTGACGCTCCGTTGGGTTATCGCGTGCGGCTACCGCGTCTTGAAGTACCTGAAAAGATGGCTCTCCCGTACCAGGGCGACGGCAAAGGTTGTGCCACTGAGCACTCCGAGGGCACCCGCACACGTGGCTCTCACCGCGAGGAGGAGGAGCACCGCCTTGACGTCCGGCAGCGCCTGCCGCTCCAGAGCAAGCGCTGCCGCGGTCGCAAGAACCGCGGCTGGCAACGCCCACGCGATTGCCTCCAGGTTGAGCATAAGGATCTGAGAGCGCCTCGATACTCCCGCGTGTAGCGCCGACGCAATCTGGACCCTCCTGAGGCGTACCGCGACCATCCCAAGCAGGACTCCTACCGACGCACATACAGGTGCGGCCAACCTAGTAATTCGTCCCTTGAGTAGTTCGGCGCCATTGAATTCCGAGCCGTGCGAAGTATTGAGTTGCGAGAGTTCAGGACTCTGTTGAGAGTCGGTCCCTTCTCGAAGCGTGCTGAACAAAAGCTGAGAGAGGTCGTCCTGCGATGGCCAGATGTTCACCCAGCACTCGTCGAACAATCCGGTGCTGGTTACAGGTTCCAGAAGCGCATATCCAAACCCGGCTCGCCTCCCATCGGCGGGGTAGCGATACGTGCCGCCTACCTGAATTGGGCCCGCCAAGGTCTCGATCGTCGCTCGCGCTGACGGGCCTAGCGTTTCCACGAGTTCCGGCCCCGCCAGAGGACCAGCTCCCGTCGTCGTGGCTCCGAGGAGTGCGGGAAACAGGGGCGTGACTTCAAATGTCGCGATAGGCGAGGTGCGGAGCGTCGTCGTTATCACGTGAGCTTGGGAATGCCGAAGCGCCCCGGCATCTACGATCCCTTCGATGTCTGCCAGGCGCTCGCAGGCGTTGCCGTCGATTCTTGCTGCCGCTGCCATCGTGTAGGTCGCTGCACCGCTATTGCGGAACCGCTCGCCTTCGGCTGAGATCTGTACCACTGTATGAAGATCAGCAGCCACAGCGCCACCCATGACAGCGGCCAGCAGTACTGCGAAGGTACCCGCACGGGCGGTGCCTGTCTTAGTGTTCCTCACCGATTCGCGCCATATTGCCGAGAACTTCATGAGGCATTCGACGAATGGTCAGACCAGCTGGTGAGGTCAATCACATCAGAACAGGCAGCCTTCGTTCCCTCGTCGTGAGTAGCGACAACCACGATGGTGCCCAAATCGACCGTCGCCGCAATCGCCTCGTTGACCGATCGAGAGGTATTCGCGTCTAGTTGCGCCGTCGGCTCATCCACAAGAAGCAGCCCAGGACACGACGCCAACCCTCTGGCAAGCATGAGCCGTTGCGCCTCGCCCCCGGAGAGCATTGCAAATGGTCGATCCGCTGTCCTCGATAGATGAAACCGTCGGAGCAGCGTGTCCGCCCTCCTGTCGGCGACCTCGGGCGTCTCGCCTCGCGCGAGGAAGGGAAGTGCGACGTGATCGCGCGCAGTGCGGTTGGGCGAACCATGGGGGTTTTGGAACACCCATCTGACCGTGAGAGATCCACGGCGGATGTCCCCTTCCAGCGGCTCAACCCACCCGGCGAGGATTGACAGCAAAGTGCTCTTTCCCGATCCGGATGGGCCCGTCAGGGCATAGACGTGCCCGGCAGACAGCGTGAGAGATATGCCGCGAAACAACCAGTCTTCGTTGAATCGGTGTCCTACTCCGCAGAGCGTTACTAACATGTCGAAGTCACTCTCGGATGGAGTTCCACGGTCGGAGGTGGCTCAGAACCGCGAAACGTGACGAATGTTTGCCCCAACTGTGACCCGACCACGGTGATCGGAATCCGCCGGCCACTGGAGGAAACACATCCCTGGTCGCCGCGCAGGCCGAACACAGCCGAGGGAGGAAGGCTCCCCACATACACCGGCTCGGCAAGCGCGAAAGATCCGGATACTTTCTTGGGCGACGCGGTTTCCGCTGGCGAGGCGCTATCGCTGGACGGCTCATCTGATATCTCGGGCAGCGGGCTCACCGACCTACCAGCACTGTCAACGTCTATTGCAGCGGTGCCGATCCGGACGACCCGGGGACCGGCCACCACATTCTCGGGCAGACTTGAGACCTGGAGCACCGCCGCGTCTGAGCGCGATTTGGCGACCGGATCTCCCGCGTTCAGCGTTGCCCCTAGCTCGGTTTCGCAACTCTCAATATGAACCGACGCGCCCGGCAACCACAGCACATCGGCCATCTTGATCCCATCGAGCCGTGGAACACCGACCGCCATTTTCGCTCGTTGAAACGCATCCTGAGTTTCCCCACCGATCTGGCCGTCGATGCGGAGCCGATATCCGAGTCGTGTGAGCTCTGTCTGCAGCGCGCGGACATCCGGACCGGCATCACCTGTCGAGAGATCTCGCCACAAGGGGACACTCGTTGCCAAGCTCAGAATCGGGGCGCCGTCAATTGACAGGAAGGAGGCTCCTGAGGCCACCTCGGTACCGGGCGAACAGTTGATAGCCGTCACCCTTCCACCGACGGGGGCGCGGAAGGTCGATCCGCTAGTCCGCGTGACCGTCACGTCGACTGGTCGCGCGTCATCGAACGGGACCTGCGATAGAGGAATATCCCTAGGCTCCCCTGCGCCAGACAAGGATTTTGGCGCCGATTCTGGCCACAGAGACACTCCAAGAGAACCCACCGCCATTGCGCAGGCAAGTGCAAGTGCTCCAAGGCCAACCTGTGTACGCCGCCCAGGCCTTCGTCGTGCTTTCATACTGTCCGTTCTGTTGGCGCCGGCCCAACGTCGGTGTCAGCAGATCCCACACCTATCGCCCCTTCTTGTAACCCAGCGGGTCGGCATTGCACTTGTCGAACTCGGGGCTGGTCATCACAGCACCGATATCCTGGCCGCTATCGAGTTTCGCCGGCGTGTAGCTAGCGTCGACTACTCCTGCGCGCCGAAGACAGTCGACCAAGATGGTCGACTCGTCCAGCTGCTGAGGGTTACGAGCCATCGCATCGTGCAGCGCGATGATGCTGAGGCCGTTCTGGTCATTGCATTCATCGACCTGTTCTTGGGTAACGCGCTCCGGGCCAGAGTAGGAGAGTGTCTTGTCCGGCTGCCATGAAGCGGTGACGCCCAGAGTTCTGAGGCACAGAATTATCTGCTCTTGGAAGTAGCCATACTCCTGGTCAGATATCACCCCATCGGCAAGAGCATCCCGTTCCGCAGGAGTGCGGGCCTCATCGCGTGTCGATGCGATGAGATCTTCCCAAGGATGCTCGGGAGCGCCGCTTCTCGAGACGTCGGACGCGCTTCCGCTTTGGCTTCCGCACGCGGAGAGCGCTAATCCACAAACGATCGCCAACGCGACAGCGAGCCCGTGTTGCTTCGTCAGAGCGTGTTCCAGAACGCAGTGTTTCCGCCGATGAAGGTCTTGGCGTGTGATGCCCGCGCAAAGCTGTTCTTCACCGCGACGGCCTGAGTACAGCCCTTGAAGATAGAACCATCGCACGCAGTGGCCGTGTGAGATTTCGTCGGGTGGTGATAGTTCGAATACACCGACGAAGAATTAGTGCCGTACTGCCAAGTGCCACCGCCGACGGTCGCCGCATTGTCGCCTGTGGCAACGACAGCCGACGCCGAAGTTACGGGTGCTACTCCAAGCACAGCGGCAATGATGCCGACCGTCACAAGCTTCGTAATTCGCATTATTGATCCCTCGTTTCCAACCCCAAAGGAGGCCGAGCCACCGTCGGCTCAAGCTTCGCCGCTCGCCCGATTCGCGAAGGACAAGCGGCTTTAGAAGCAAGTTAGTGCACTACATTGTTCTGTGTCAATTTCACATTCCGTAGTATCGACGTTCACACTCTCAATAGGAACATCTTTGGATTCGATAGACTCGGGCAACGGGGTTCTCAACCGGATCGGAGGTGCGAGTGGATCTTGCACTTGCAGTTATCGGAGCGCTGATTCTCGGCTTGTGCGCCGCGGCAACCTGGGTGATCGTGAAGCTCGCAAGCATTTCGCTCCGCTCGCGTTTCGCGCGCCGTCGCGATGAAGGAGACCGGCGAATCGAGTCGGACGATACGTTCAGGGGCTAAACCTCGAAGTCTGCCCAGGCGAGATGGGCCACCCGCCGAGTCGGCGGCGGGTGAGTGGCGCACGAGGGAGCTTGCGGCTATCGCGCTGCGCCCAGCGGCAACGGGCCAACCCCTGCTTTGCGCGGGGTGGGGGCGTCGCTGTCGGTGGCGTCGCCGTACGTCGCGGCGCATCGGTGTCAATGCACGTACTCGGCCGCCAGCACGGCCAGGGCGCCGAACTTGAAGGCGGCCCGACCGTGGGCGAAGCAGCCGCTGACGCGGATCGCCGTGGCGACCCAAGGGCCTCAGCCAACTGCTCCTCCGCACCCGCCGCGACCGCCCGCGGCGAGTGGGCATGGATGCGCTACACGCGCTACACGATGATCCCCACCCGAACAGCCCGGAGAGGACGAGTCCTCGCCAGGCT
>JAEWDJ010000479.1 GCA_023390155.1 Actinomycetes bacterium
CCCCCGGGCCTCGCAGAGCCGGCGGCGTCGGCAGAACCGGCGGCGCCCGCAGAACCGGCGGCGTCGGCGGCGCGCAGGGTGAGCGCGCCCGAGCGGCCGCGCATGAGCCGGTTCGCGGTGGCGATCACGGCCGGTGTGGAGCGGTAGTTCTGCTCCAGCCGGACGACGGTCGCCCCGGGGTGCTCGCGCTCGAAGTCCAGCAGGTACTCGCTGCGCGCGCCGGCGAAGGAGTAGATCGTCTGGCTGGCGTCCCCCACGACGCAGAGGTCGCGGCGCCCGCCCAGCCACAGGCCGAGCAGCTGATGCTGGAGCGGGGAGACGTCCTGGTACTCGTCCACCACGAAGTACCGGTACTGCTCCCGCACCTGCATGGCGACGGCCGGCTCGACCTCGATCATCCCGGCGCAGACGAGCAGCACGTCCTCGAAGTCGATCTGCTTGCGCTCGTCCTTCAGCTCCTCGTAGGTGCGGTGGAGGTCGACGAGCTGGTCGGCGCTGAGCGTGCCCGGCAGCGGGCGGTTCTCCAGCGCGGCGGCGTACTGATCGAGCGTCAGGCCGGAGACCTTGCGCCATTCGATCTCGGCCGCGATGTCCCGGAGGGTCGGGGTGTCGACGCGCAGCGACAGCTTCTCGGCGGCGTGCCCGAGAACGCGCCCCTTGCCGTCGAGGACGCTGGGCAGCTGGCCGCCGACGACCTGCGGCCAGAAGTAGTTCAGCTGCGCCAGGGCGGCGGCGTGGAACGTGCGCGCGGCGACACCGCCCGCCCCCAGCTGACGGAGACGGCCCCGCAGTTCCGCCGCGGCGCGGTTGGTGAAGGTCAGGGCCATCACGCGGTTGGGGGTGAACGCGCCCGAGGCGACGCCGTAGGCGATGCGGTGCGTGATCGCGCGGGTCTTGCCCGTCCCCGCACCGGCCAGGATGCAGACGGGCCCGAACAGCGCTTCCGCCGCGACCCGCTGCTGGGCGTCCAGCCCCGCGAGCAGCGCGGCCGGAGGGGGCGGAGCCTGCGTCACGGCGCCGCCGGCGGCTCGTCGAGGGGCCCGCCGTACCAGTCCTCGATGAGGGCGCGGGCGATCGAGGAGCGGCCGGGCAGGATCACCTGGTCGCGCGCCTCCCACAGTTCGGACCGGCTGAACCAGCGGAGGTCGAGGATCTCCTCGCCATCCGGGTCCAGGGCGCCGGGCGCCTGGTCGTCCGCGAGGCGGGCGGTCATCCCGATCATCACCGACGCGGGGAACGGCCAGGGCTGCGAGCCCTTGTAGCGCGCGTCGACGACGCGGATGCCGGCCTCCTCGAAGATCTCGCGCTCGACGGCGGACTCGAACGACTCCCCCGGCTCGACGAATCCGGCGAGCAGCGAGTAGCGCGAGTGCTCCCACATGGCATTGGAACCGAGCAGGAGGCGGTCGTCGGAGTCGAGCACGGTCACGATCACGGCGGGGTCGGTGCGCGGGAACACCTCCGAGCCGTCCTCGAAGCAGCGCCGGACCCAGCCGGCCTGCTCGACGACGGTCGGGGTGCCGCAGCGCGGGCAGTGCGTGTGCGAGGCGTGCCAGTTCGCGATCGCGAGCGCCTCCGTGAAGAGCCCCGCGTCGCGGTCGCTCAGCGCGGTCGCGACCGTGCGGAGGTTGCCCCAGCGCGCCTCGTCCGGCTCCAACTCCTGTGCGGCGGCGTCCGTCAGGACCTCCAGCACCACGGCGGTGCCGACCGGCTCGGTCGCCGTCGCCACCAGCGTGCGGCCGAGGTAGACGCGCACGAGGGCGGCGGTCACCCGCTCGACAGGGAGGAGGTCGAGCGCCGCGTCGCCGGCGTCCGGAGCACTCCAGCCGTCACCGGCCGGGGTCGCCGCCGGGATGCTCTCGGGGGTGAGCAGCGCGCGACCCTTCCACAGGGCGAGGACGCGGGTCCCCGGCTCCTCCCACAGCTCGTCGAAGAGGGCGGGACGCGAGCGCGCGGCGTGGTCGCGATCGACCGCGTGACGGGAGAGCGGGAGGGCGCTGAGCGCGGCGGTGAGGGGTGCGGACGACATCGAGAACCTTTCAAGGCGTGGCGATCAGAGCCCACGCGCGGATGTCCATTTAGCCTAGGGAGCATGGCCAGATCCCACCTCACTCTAGCCGCGCTGGCCGCCTCGGCCGTGCCCGACCTCGTCGTCTCCGGCGCCCGCAGCTACTCCCGCGGCGACGCCGGCGAGTTCGACTCGGCGCTGCTGGACGAGCGGGACGGCCGCGTCTGCATCGTGCGCGTCCCCCACACCCAGACGGCCGAGTCCGAGCAGAGCGCCGACCTCGTCGCGCTCCGCGCCCTGACGGCGGGGATCCGCAGCCGGCTCCCCTTCGACGTCCCCCAGTTCCTCGGCCAGGCACCCGTCGGCGGAACCCGCGCGATCGTCTACGACTTCCTGCCGGGCGAGCACATCACGGTCGACGACGTGCCGCCGGGCGACGGTCTCGCCGGCTCGATCGGGCACGCGATCGCCGCCATCCACACGCTTCCGACGAGCTTCGTCGGCGAGGCGGGCCTTCCGGTCCTCTCCGCCGCCGACAGCCTCGCCTCCGCCACCCAGCTGATCGAGGCCTCCGCCGCCACCGGTCTCCTCCCGGCGGCGCTCCGCGATCGCTGGCGCGACGCCACCTCGGACCACTCGCTCTGGCAGTTCCAGCCGACCGTCATCAACGGGGCGCTGACGGCCGACTCGTTCCTCGTCGACGGGGACACCGTCTCCGCGGTGCTGGGCTGGTCGGCCCTGCGGGTCGGCGACCCGGCCAAGGATCTGCACTGGCTGCTGGCGATGAACGCGGAGGCCACCGACGGCGCACTGACGGCCTACGCCTCCGCCCGCCAGGTCGCGACCGACCGCCAGTTCACCCAGCGCGCGATGCTCTACGCGGAGCTCGAGGTGGCGCGCTGGCTGCTGCACGGCCGCGAGGTTCGCGACCAGCACATCGTCGACGACGCCGTCGAAATGCTCGACGGCCTGGTCGACCGCGTGCACAGCAACGCGGTCAACCCGCTCTCGAACGCGACCGGCCCGATCATGGCGGTCGGCGACGTGGAGGCGATGCTCGACCGCACGCCCGGCGACCGCGCCGAGGGCTACGGCCGCTCGGGCGGCATGAAGCCGGTCGCGGAGGACCAGAGCGAGCGCAGCTCCTCCTCCTCGTAGAGACGTTCCGGCCGCACGACGCGGTCGTCGGCGACGAAGTAGAACACCGCGTCGATGAGGGCCGGGTCGACACCCGAGTACCGCGCGAACGCGAGCCGGTAGAGCGCGAGCTGCAACTGCTTGCGCTCGAGGTCCTCCTCGTCGCGCGGCGCCTTGCCTGTCTTCCAGTCGACGATCTGGTAGGCGTGCACGCCATCGTCGGAGCGGTAGACCGCGTCGAGCTTGCAGACGACCACCTGCCCGGCGAGGGTCACGTGGATCTCGAGCTCCACCTCCTCGGGCCGCCGCCCGGCCCACTCGCTCGCGGCGAAGGTCTCCTGCAGCTCGGCGAGGCGGTCCGCCTCGAGCAGCTCGCCGGCGGGGTCGTCCAGTTCGACGGCCGTCGCATCCAGCTCGTCGGCGCCGCCGGACGGCGCGCCGAACCGCTCCTCCACCCAGCGGTGGAACAGCGTCCCGAGACGGGTCTGGCGGTAGGGGCGCTCGGGCATGGGGCGGCGCAGGGACGCGGCGACGGTCGCGGGATCCGAGACGTAGTCCTTGAACCGCGACGCGGGGATGCGGGTCGGGAGGTCGACCAGGCCGGCCTCCTGCTCGCGCCGGGCGCGCTCGGCCAGCAGCAGGTCGAGGTCGTGCGCGTACACCCCGCCGCGCGCCGAGCCCTGCGCGCGGCGCATGCGCACCGCCTCCGCGGCCGCCTCCACACGCGACCGACGCGTCCCGAGGGGGTCGAGCGGCCAGGTCAGTGTCTGCGCCGAGAGCGACAGCGGGTTCTCGTCGGGCTCGTCGCATTCCGGGAAGGCGTCCGCGGGGAGGAGTCCGGCCGCCTGGAGCTCGAGCAGGTAGGCGCCGGGACCGCGCGGCCGGGTCTGGGTCGACCAGTAGGAGCCGGTAAGCAGCAGCCGCTCCCGCGCCCGGGTGACGGCCACGTAGATGAGACGGCGCTGCTCCTCCAGGTGGCGGCGCAGGTTCTCCGCCTCGAACGTCGCGATGGATTCGTCGATCTGCTTCTGGTCCTCGGCGGTGCGCCAGGCGAGCATCGGCAGTTCCGCCGCGTCGCCGCGGAACTCGTTCGGGAGCTGCCCGAACGACAGCCAGCCCTTGCGGCTCTGCGGAGGCCCGGGCAGTTCGCCGTCCACCAGCCGGGGCACGGCGACCACGTCCCACTCGAGGCCCTTGGCACCGTGGATGGTGAGGATCTGCACCGTCCCGGGCTCCGGCTCCTCGCTCCGCGGAGCCAGATTGTCCCGCTGCTCGGCCTCGGCCAGCCAGGAGAGGAACGAGCCGAGGGTCGCGCGGTCGTCGGCGGCCAGGTAGGAGGCGACCTGCTCCGCGAAGGCGTCGAGGCTGGCCTGGCCGAGCTGGGCGGACTCGTTGGCCGCGACCTCGATGTCGAGCCGCAGCTCCTGCTGGACCAGGGTCACGAGGTCGAGCAGGTCGAGGCCGACCCGCGAGCGCAGCCGGTCGAGGAGCCGCCCCGCGTCGCGCATCCGCTCCCGTCCGGTCGCGCTGATCCCCTCGAGCCGGCTGTGGTCGGCCGGTGCCTCCACGACGAAGTCCAGCGCGTCCACGAGCGACGCAGACTCCTCGCCGGCGACCGAGCGGCGCAGACGCTCGCGCACCTCCGGGTCGAGCTCCTGGAAGCGGTGGTCGCGGGTGGAGAGCCAGGAGGCGACCCGGCGGAGCCCGGCGATGTCCTTCGGCCCGACCCGCCAGCGCGCGCCGGTGAGGAGGCGGATCAGCTCCGATCCGGCGGTCGGGTCGTGCATGACCCGCAGTGCGCTCACCAGGTCGGCGATGGCCGGCTGCTCCAGCAGACCGCCGAGGCCGAGCACGTGGTACGGGATGCCGCGCCGGGCGAGCGCGGCGGTGAAGACGTCGATCTTCTTGAGCGAACGGCACAGCAGCGCGGCGCTCGGCGGCACGCCGTCGACGTCGCGATCGGCGATGCGCTCGCCCAGCCAGCCGGCGACGACCTCGGCCTCGTCGGCGACGGTCTGCTCGAAGG
>JAEWDJ010000497.1 GCA_023390155.1 Actinomycetes bacterium
GCCCGCGCCGTTCGCGCCCGTGACGAGCACGCGCGACTGCGGGGCGACGTCGAACGCGGGCACGTCGAGCCGGCCCGGGATGCGCAGTCCCTGCGCGTGCACGAGCAGCCCTCCGTCCTCCGCGAGCGCCTGGAACCCGGTCGGGATGCCGGAGAACCGAAGCACCGCCGGCGGCTTGCGCACCTGCGTGCGCTCCAGCTCCTCCCGCCGGCCCGTCGCGTTCCTGATCCGGCGGCTGATCTGCTTGTCGAGCGCGCCGCCCTTGAAGTGCTTGGCGAACTTGTCGTTGTCGCGCACCTTCCCCGACCAGGCGATCGACCGCGCGGTGACGTCCGCGGCGAAGCGGAGCGCCTCCAGCTCGTCCTGCTCGTCGGCGTACTGCTTCTCCCAGCGGGCCCGCTCCGCCGCCTTCGCGGCGAGATAGTCGCTGTAGCCTCCGCCGAACGCGACGGGACCGCCGCGCGCCGGATCGATATCGAGCAGGCTCGTCGCGACCGTGTCGAGGAACGCCCGGTCATGGCTGGCGAAGATCACCGGCCCGTGCCAGTCGAGCAGCCGGCGTTCGAGGAAGGCGGCGGCCGCGTCGTCCAGATGGTTCGTCGGCTCGTCGAGCAGCAGCGCGTCGGGCTTGCCCAGCAGGAGCGCCGCGAGGGCGAACCGGCTGCGCTGACCTCCCGAGACCTCCGAGAGCCGCCGGCCCAGCGGGATGCCGCCGACCCCGAGCCCGGCGAGCAGCTCGTCACGGCGTGCGTCGATCGACCAGATCTCGGCACGCTCGGCGGCCTCCAGCGCCCGGTCGTAGCGACCGGCGGCGGCGGGATCGTCGCCGAGGGCGGAGGCGGCGCGCTCGAGCTCGCGCTCGATGGCGCGGACGCCGGCGAGGCTGTGCTCGATGAGGGACTCGAGGGTGTCCTCCGGCCGGAACCGGACCTCCTGCCAGAGGAAGCCGACACGCTCCGGCCGCAGGATCGCGCCGCCGTCGGGCGACTCGACCCCCGCGAGCAGGCGCAGCAGGGTGGACTTGCCGGCGCCGTTCTCACCGATCAGCCCCAGGCGCGAGCCGGGGGCGACGGTGAGCGAGACGTCGGTGAGGATGCGGCGTTCGCCGTAGCTGAGCGAGACGCCGTCCGCGCGAAGCGGAGTGATGGTGGTGGATACAGGCATTGCAGACCGCCTTCCGAGCGCTCCGATGAGCCGGTTCCCGCCGGGCGTACTCCGTCATGAGCGGCGCGTGAGCGCTGAGGACGCGATGACCTGATTCCAGGGTCACCCCACTCTGTCGACGGCGCCTCGGGCGCGGGACGAGAGGAGGTGATCACTTCATAGCGCTGACGACCATAACAGGCCGTCGGCGCGCCTGTCCACCCTCGCGGGCGGACTACCGGGCGAGATTCAGCGTCGCGGCCGTCTCCGACAGCACGCGCGCCGCCTCCTTCGGGCGATCGTTGAGCGTGGTCCCGACCGTCGGGATGAGCTTCTTGATCGTCGGCAGCCAGCCGTCGTAGCGG
The DNA here is from genome assembly GCA_023390155.1 of Actinomycetes bacterium. Lineage (GTDB taxonomy): Bacteria > Actinomycetota > Actinomycetes > Actinomycetales > Microbacteriaceae > Leifsonia. The sequence continues at coordinate 1,509 of JAEWDJ010000497.1, forward strand.
TCGGGGAAGCAGCGCTTCAGCAGGTCGACCATGATCGGGACGGCGGTGGAGGCGCCGGGCGAGGCGCCCAGGAGGCCGGCGATCGATCCGTCCTCCGCAGCGACGACCTCGGTGCCGAACTGGAGCACGCCGCCCTTCTTCTCGTCCTTCTTCATGACCTGGACGCGCTGGCCGGCCGTGATGAGCTCCCAGTCCTCGCTCTTCGCCGTGGGCATGAACTCCTGGAGCGCCTTGAGCTTCTTCGCCCGGTTGGCGAGCAGCTCGCCGACGAGGTACTTGATCAGGTCGAAGTTGTCGCGGGCGACCGCCAGCATCGGGCCGAGGTTGCCCGCGCGGACCGAGCCGGGCAGGTCGAACCACGAGCCCGTCTTGAGGAACTTGGGGCTGAAGCCCGCGTACGGGCCGAACAGGAGGGACGTCTCGCCGTCCACCACGCGGGTGTCGAGGTGCGGGACCGACATCGGCGGGGCGCCGACGGCGGCCTTGCCGTACACCTTCGCCTGGTGCTGGGCGACGATCTTCGGGTTGCTCGTGCGCAGGAACTGCCCGGAGATCGGGAAGCCGCCGAAGCCGCGGATCTCGGGGATGCCCGACTTCTGCAGCAGGTGCAGCGCGCCGCCGCCCGCGCCGACGAACACGAAGCGCGCCTCGACCTCGTGCGGCGTGTGGCCGACCTCGTGCCGGACCTTGATGCGCCACAGGCCGTCCTTGGTGCGCTTGATGCTGCGCACGCGGTGGTTGAGCGCGAGCTCGGCGCCGTTGGCGACCAGGTTGTCGACGAGGGCCCGCGTGAGGGCGCCGAAGTCCACGTCCGTGCCGGAGGTGGAGCGGGTCGCGGCGATGCGCTGCTTCGCGCTGCGCTTCTTGGTCAGCAGCGGGGTCCACTCGCCGATGACGGCCGGGTCCTCCGAGTACTCCATGTCGGAGAAGAGCGGCTGCTCCTTGAGCGCGTCGAAGCGGCGGCGCAGGTAGCTGACGTTGTCGCGCCCGCGGACGAAGGTCATGTGCGGGGTCGGGTTGATGAACGTCTCCGGGGCCGGCAGATCGCCCGCCGCGACGAGGCTGGCCCAGAACTGACGGCTGAGCTGGAACTGCTCGTTGATGCTGATCGCCTTGGCGGGGTCGACGGAGCCGTCGGACGCCTCGGGCATGTAGTTCAGCTCGCAGAGGGCGGCGTGGCCGGTGCCGGCGTTGTTCCACGGGTTCGAGCTCTCCTGGGCGACCTCGCCCAGGTTCTCGTAGATGCGGATGCTCCAGTCGGGCTGCACGCGCTGGAGGAGCGCTCCGAGCGTCGCGCTCATGATGCCGCCGCCGATGAGGACCACGTCGATGGGAGAATTGCTCACCGTACGATCTTACGGTGCGCCCGGCGCATCCCCTGGTCCGGCGGGCGAAAGTGTCTCGATGTCGAGACACTTGGGTGTCGCGGATGCCGTCAGCGGACCCGCTCGTAGATCGAGACGAACCGCGCGACCGGGAACGCCGCCACCGTCTTGGCGACGAGCGGCAGGTCGACGTCGGCGAGCGCGCGGAATCGCACGCAGCTCTTCCCCATGTCGAGCCTCCGCCCGCCGCGCGCCCATTCGCGACGGAACGCGCGCTCCTCGTCCGAGTCGCTGTAGAGCGCCATCAGATAGAGGGAGGTGTAGTTCTTCTGCGCGGCGATGCTGACGTAGGCGAGCGGCTGGCGGTTGTAGGTCTCGCGGAACGTCTCGAGCGGCACCACCCAGCCCGGCATCCGTCACTGCACCCCGAGCCGGTACCCCTCGGGCATCGCCCCCGCGACGGTGTCGAACACGGGCTGGAAGACCTCCCGGCGCTTCGGCGGCAGTGCGTCGAGGTAGGCGGC